>NZ_JACJEE010000022.1:0-72293 GCF_014163915.1 Pseudoalteromonas sp. SR41-8 | reverse complement strand
CTGTACGAGTGCCCACACAGATGATTGCTTTATATTGTTAAAGAACGTTGCGGTTAAAGTTAAACTTTATCTCGCTAGGGCTGCGCATATTACGCTTTCCTATTTTTTTGTCAACACTTAATTTTTAGTTTCTTTTAAAAAGATTTCAAAGCTAAGTTTTACTCGACTTACTTACCGTTTGTTCAGCGCTTTTCATTGCTGCCTGCCGGGTCAGTGGATGCGCATTATAGGGATATTCTTGAGGCCGTCAACGCTTTATTTCAGTTTTATTAAATTAATTAACCATTTGCTCAAAAGGCATACAAACAAGGCGTTACAGCGTTATTTTCGCTTAAATTTTCAGCTATGAGAGCAACCAAGCTGCGCATACAGACCTGATCCATCTCATAGCTAAATAGCAATTATTAAACTGTTGCACTGTTATCTTTTTTAATTGGATTAAATGCGGCTATCGGATTGATTAATTTTCCTTCAAATTTAAGATTTTTTGCCGGATCTGCCAAATCTATCATTTGCTGATTATTACTTAACTGTAATCGGTTTAAACACGACAAGGTAAAATCAGCACTAAATAGATCATACTTGATAAACTTATCTTTTAGTTCTGGGTGTGATTGTTGATAGCTAATTACACACTCTGCAACTTGTTGCCAAAAGTCTCGTTCTGAATAGTCGTTTTGCTGTTCAAGGATATCAGCCACGAACCTAAAGAAACAATCAAACACATCTGTAAAAATTGACAACACTTTTAATTCATCGGACACATCCACAGTTAAGCGTTGAATATTATCCGCCAGTACTAAATCTTTATTAAGAATAGCTATCTCCTCGGCAATATCTTTCATTATTGCTTTGGCTGGAATGTTGTTCTCAAGTAACAGGATCAAGTTTTCACCATGAGGCATAAAGACTAAGTCATGGGAGTAGAAACAATGAAGGAGTGGATCTAAGTATGCTTTTAGATATTTAGCAATCCATATATGAGTACCTATCTTGGCTGATTTTATCAAAGCAGGTAATAACGCTTGTCCTTGATTATCTATATGCAGCAGCGACGCCATGGTCATTAAGCGCTGATTACTCTTTATCTTTGGCATTGGGCTTTCACGCCAAAGTGCAGAAAGCATTTTTCGATATGGACTGTATTGATCGGTTGCGGCTTCTAGAGCGTGATTATAATAACCAATTGCTGCAACCTCACGCAGAATTGTAAAACCGGATCCAGCTAAGTACGGATCCTGTGATACTACTTGTGCTACCCAATCGTTAATTGCGGGAGTTGCACTCATATAATAAGGCGATAAACCACGCATGAATCCCATATTCAAAATTGACAGTGCGGTCTTTACATAGCGTTTATGCGGATGTGTTTTATTGAAAAAAGTACGAATAGACTGCTGCGGCTGATATTCATCTTCACTGTATCCTAAGCAAACCAAATGCTGATCAGCAATATCGTTAGAGAATAACGACGCGAGTTTATTAAACCACTGCCAAGGATGAACGGGGAAAAAGAAGTAATCGTCACTATTTACTCCACGCGCTAATAGCTTTTGCTTAAATGACTCTATGGTGTGCGTCGATAGCTCTTGCGTTATGAGTGTTTGATAATCTAAATCATCGGTGGTCGAAAACACCACTCTATCTTTATGCGCACCTAGCCAAACCAGCTGTAAGTGCGCGCCAGTCTCTGGTGCGTATTGGCGATAATCATTGGTATCAAACCCTATTCGACCATTGTTTGCTATAAAGCAAGGATGACCTTCCGTCATCGCACTCTCTACCTGTTGAAAATCCGCAGTGGTGAGCTGCTCAGCAGTCAATGCTGGCAGCTGATGCTTATAAGCACTGCCATATAAAGTACTGGCTATTTCTTCTAAATAAGTAGGCAGCATAGCTTGGCTGATACCTAAACTATGTTGTAACTCACAAATAAAGGCGATTGAATCGAGCTCGGCTACTTGGTTATCTATTTGTTTTTCAATTGAGTCTGCTGCTATATGCCAGTGATTCAAATACCCCAGCTTGGCTTTAAAGCGATAAACAATGGTTTCTTTGTCTGTACTGAGCTCAAAATATTGCCAATCTGAATCTTCATTGGTCAATTGCGGTTTTATCAGCCGCTCATGAGCAAACTCACTCAAAGCTTTGCGAACATGTAACCTATTTACATGCCGCCATAGCTGTGGCGTTAAATGACTGACGGCTTGCTCTGGGCTCAGGGGAATGTGCTTCATAGTATTATCCTTATTTAATGCGTGATAAAAGTTATCACGCGTGCAAAATGCGAGATGTGCGGTTTTATGAGTTAACCTAACCGCAGATTGATAACGAAAGCCGGCTTTAGTATTCAAACAATGAATTTTGTTATTGCGAATATCGGGTTCAACAATAACGCGCTGATTTTTGTCATTAGCAAAAATGAAATTCATCACCAGTTGAAACACCGACCAAGTAAAGCCATGCACCTTGTTATTGCTTTGAGCGATTAGAATATGCATGCCAATATCACCTGCTTTGACGGGGTAATGATTACCTATTTCATCTAATAGAGGGTCATATAACTCAACTAAAAAACACGCGCTATTGTTTGCGTAGCCGATATAAATATCACTATGTGCTAACAGGCTTAGATATTCTTGCTGTAACTGCTCAATGGTAAATTCCTGCATGCCCCAAAACTGCGCATGAGGCTGAGTAACCCACTGGTGAATTAACGCGAGATCTTGTGCTAGGCTAAATGGCCTTAAGCTAAGCTCTGCGATATTAGTAAACTGCTGGCAAAAAACAGCTGCTGTAATGGACATTATTGAGCCCTCGTGGTCGATGCCAGATTGGCGCAAGGAGTATGGCGTCGACTTTGCTTGCTCAGTAGCCATAAACAACAAGCAGATATAGCGAGCCCACCAGCGGCGACCCAAAAAGGTATTACTAAACCAGAGCTTTTAACCAGCAAACCCGCGCAGTAAGAAGCTAAAAGTACACCTAAGCTTTGGCAAAAACTGACTTTACTAAAATCTTCAGCGTACTTGTCTGGCGTACTCACTTGGTAAAGCAGCAGATCAAGACGCACAATAATAATGAATAGCGATAGACCGAACAGGCAGCGTCCTGCGATCACTACTAAGTAAAGAGGGCTGGCTTGTAATGCAACGCCTGTAATGATCAACATAAAGACAACTAATAAGTTGATGGGGTTGCGATTTGTGTGCTGCCGCCAATGATTAAAGCACAGCGCAAGCAATGCCATAAAAGCAGGGATAGAAAACACAACACTCGCTAGGACGATACTGGAGGTGTCGCTAATACTTTGCCAATATGCCGCAAAAAAAGGCCGGATCAAAAAAGCACTAAAGTAAAAGCACAACATAACAATGCCAAGTTGATATACAGGCCAACGACTTGATGAAGTGATTGATGTTTTTGCTACTGGAGGCGACTGATTTTTACTAGGCGCTAATCTTATGAGATAGGCGCACACAAAAACCTGAGTAAAATCGCTTAGAGCCATTATTAAAAATGCGGCTTTGCCAGGAAGAGCCGATAACACAAAGCCACCAGCAAGTGCGCCAAGTATGGCGCCAAAGTGCACCACAACACTAAGCATTGCAATCGTCGCAACGTGATTTTTTTTCGCTTCCAAGCTCATTAAGTATGGATAAACCAGTAAATAGCTGGCTTTAAAAGCAAACATAGCCATGGAGGAAAACCAAAACCAATTTAAGTCGCTAGCAAAAAAGCTACTGACACTAAATACACCCGCAGCAATTTGGCTATAAACCAATAAAGGTAGCACATTAATGTATTTACTAATGAAGGCCCAAATAGGAAAACATACCATGACAACAAAGCAGCTGGCAGCAATGTAAGTGCCAACATAGGCAGGGTCACTTATATTAAATACCGCACTAAAGAAAGTAGGATAAAACGGCAATAACATTGAATCACTGAGCACTGCAAATACCGTTACCGCGATCAACAAAACTTTAAACTGCTTACTCATGCGCGAAACTGCTCTACTTCGTCGCTTAACTCATAATTGGGCGCAGCAAACTCCTGAAAAGCTATTTTACGTTCTATTGGATAATATTCATGTCCGGTGATCGCACGAATAATACAAGAGTTGCGATAACATGCCATGCCTAAATCAGGAGTCACAAAACCATGGGTGTGTTGCTCTGTATTTTGTACAAAAATACGTTGATGCTGCTTGTCTATTGAGTAATTACGAGCAACTTGATAAAGCCCCGCGTCGTCACTATCAATGCAATGACTGATCCCTGCTAAAAAGCTCGGTTGGTAAGACTGATAACCCGTTGCAAAAATAACGCTTTGGGTGTTTAGTGAATAACCTTGCTGCTGTTCAGTTTGCTCTAAGCTAAGTTCAAAACCCTGCTGGTGGCTCAGGTAGGTCATATCAATCAATGCCGAGTTTGTGTGCAAGCTTACTGGCAATTTAGCTGTTAGCCGTTTGCTATAAAGCAAATCAAAAATATTGTTGATCAATTCGCTATTAATACCTTTATAGAGATTATGCTGACGACGATTTAACTGCTGGCGTTTTTGTTCTGGTAATTGATAAAAATAATCAACGTATTCTGGAGAGGTCATTTCTAACGTTAATTTAGTGTATTCGAGCGGGTAAAACCGTGAAGAACGAGTAAGCCAATTTAGTTGATAATTATGCTGCTCAATCTCTTGTAATAAATCATAAAAAATCTCAGCGGCACTTTGCCCGCTACCAATAATGCTGATCGACTGTTTTTGCTGTAATTGACTTTTATTGGCTAAGTAGTTGCTAGAATGAATAACCCCCTCTTGTAACTTAAATGCTTGAGCACATTGAGGATGACGTGGCACTGGCCCGGTGCCTAACACTAAATGTTTAGCTAGATACACTTGCTCTGCTGTTTGTACTATATAAATATCTTCGTCTTGGCTGTACTCAACATGCTGAACCTCTGAATTAAAACGTATATTAGGCAGCTGCTTTGTTGCCCACTGGCAATACTGATTATATTCTTGGCGAAGTAAGAAAAAGTTTTCTCTAATATAAAAAGAATACAGTCGACCTTGCTGCTTTATATAGTTTAAAAAGCTATAAGGGCTAGTTGGGTCAGCAAGCGTTACCAAGTCAGACATAAAGGGGGTTTGTAAACTTACCTCAGGAAGCATCATGCCTGGATGCCAATTAAACTCAGCTTTTTTATCTAAAAAGAGACTGCTGACTCCATCAAGTGGCGCAGTTAAACATGCCAGACTTAAATTAAATGGCCCTAAACCAATACCAATAACATCATAAATGGACTTATCCATAGCTAACTTCCTCCAGTGCAAGACTTAAAGGAGCATGTTCGTTCGCTAAATCACTTGCTAAGTATTGATAACCATATTGCTTTATAAGCCTTACAACTTGCTGGATATCATTGATAGTGGTGGCACAGTTCAGTAAGGTGAACTTTAAATATTGTTTATCTGCTACCTTAGTTGCCGCGATCAACGCCTCACCTTGGCGAGATAACTGTTTACGAATATATTTATTTACGGCGTCCAATTCACTATCTGTAGCACCGCTATCGCCAACAAAACGAAATACCAGTGTACTTAACTGCGGCTGATGAATAATTTCAATATCTGCTTCAGAGGCTAATAACAAATAACCTTGTCGTGCTAAATGCATCACTTGTTCAAATGCTACACCTAAGTTTTGAGCTCCTACCGTACGCAGTGAAAACCACAACTTTAACGCATCAAAACGTCGTGTGGTTTGAATGCTCTTATTGCATAGATCTGGCGTTCCCGCTTGTTGCTGACTTAATGGGTTTAAATATTCGGCATGATAAGTAACAACTGATAGATGTTGCTTATCTTTTACAAAAAAAGCACTGCAGCTAACAGGCTGAAAAAATGACTTATGGTAATCAATAGTGACCGAATCTGCGCATTCAATACCCGCTAACTTGTGTTTATTATTGGGCGTTATTAATAAGCCCCCGCCATAAGCAGCATCAACATGAAGCCACGCACCACAGCGCTTAGCTATTTCAGCTATCTGCGTTAATGGGTCGATACTACCAAAATCAGTTGTTCCAGCTGTTGCAACGATGGCCATAACGATATCGCCTTGTTGCTGACAGTGTTCGATTGACTGATTTAAAGCGGTCATATCCATTCTAAAATATTCATCACACGGAACGCTTACAACAGCATCGTAACCAAGTCCTAAAATTGCGGCGGCTTTTTGAATACTAAAATGGCTAACTTTTGAGGTGAAAATTTTTAGTCGCCTAAAGTCGTGTGGTAAACCTTGCTGTTTATTAGTATGCCCTGCATATAAATGGCACTGAAAATCACGAGCTAACAACATCGCCATCAAATTAGATTGCGTACCACCACTGGTAAATACGCCATCAGCCTGCTCACCAAGCGCCAGTTTTGAGAGTGTCCAATCTACGATACTTTGTTCAATAAAAGTGGCACCACCACTTTGATCCCAGGTCTCTACAGCAGTATTAATCGAAGTAGCGAGCAATTCAGCAAGGATACTTTGATAAACAATCGGACAATTTAAATGCGCGAGATAGCGTGGATTATTAAAATAAACAGCATCTTTAAGATAAAGCTGAGCAACTTCTTCTAGTGCGTCCGGTATATCAAACAGCGGTTGATTAAGGTCAATACCAATAAATTTTTTAGCTAGCTCCTGCGGTAATATTCCGCTAAATGGTTTTTGTTGTGTTGCGATTGTTTGCTCCAACAATTGCATAACCTGCTCAAGACCTATTTTAAAATTATCTATATTTTCCTTATTAAACATTGAATTAAGCATTGAACTTGCTTCATTAGTTGAAGCTTGCTGCTGTGAATCCGCCAGTAACACATTTAACTGAACCATGAGCACGATCACCTTTAATTGAAAACAATTGATAAATCTAAATGAGAATGTATACTAATCGCGTTTCTAATAAAGTGTCAATGGTTTAATTCTAGTAAAATTTAAGGAGTGATTGTGTTAAAAAAATCAATGTTTGGACTATCTGCAATATCATTATGTTTAATGAGTAACTATGGGTTTGCTGCAGAAAAGCCAGCCGCAGACGACATAGAAAGTATTGAAGTATATGGAAAAAGTTATCGTTCAACAGGGACCAAATCGAGTTTGACACCGATTGAATCGCCTATGAGTTTTGAGGTTTACGACAATAAATTACTAGAGTTACGCCAAGTAGATACCGTTAATGAAGCATTGCGCTATGTTTCTGGGATCACACCTGAAAATCGCAGTACAGTAACGATTTTTGACCAATATACGATTCGTGGTTTTGAAAGTTACCGTAATTTTTACGATGGTTTACCGCTGCAATACAACCTAGCTTATAACTTAGCTCCACAAGTAGATGCGTATGCAACACAAAGTGTCGAAATTTTAAAAGGCCCAGCATCGGTTTTATACGGATCGGCACCTCCAGGTGGCATGGTTAACCAAACAGCAAAAACGCCACAAGCATCCTCTGAGCACAATATTAGAGCCCGAATTGGTAGCAATAGCTTGGCTGAATTAGCTTTAGATAGCACAGGCGCTATTACCGACGGCGTTAATTATCGCTTTATTGCACTTGCCCGTAGCCGCGACGGCCAACAGCAAACAACCGAAGAAGAAAGAATCACCATTGCGCCCTCAGTAACTTTTGAGATAAGTGAGCAAACAAGCTTAAACCTTAACTTATATTATCAAGACGATCCTAAAATGGTGCCATCAACGCCATTACCCGCGAAAGGCACACTTTACGAAGCCAGTTACGGTAAGTTAGATGCTGATGCGTATGCTGGCGATGAAAACTGGGCTGAGTTTGCTCGTGAAGTCACTATGATCGGGTATAAATTAAATCATGAATTTTCAGATTCAATTTCGTTTTTGCAAAACTTTCGTTATACCAATGCCGATGCCACGCAACAAAATAGCTATGACTTCGGCTTAGCGGATGCAGATAAAATTTTAACTCGTACTGCCTATAAAACCATTGAAGACGCTGAAGGCTTCGTAATTGATAACCAACTCGCTGTGCAATTTGGTTTAGCGAAGACTAATCATCAGCTATTATTTGGCTTTGAATATCAAACCCTTGATTCTACATTTGACTATGCCGATACTTTTGGTGCAAATACGCCAACACTTGATTTATCAAATCCAGATCACAGCCAGTTTAATGCAGCTACTACAGCCGCTTTAGATAGCTATCGTCAATTTAGCCGTTTAGAGCAATCTCAACGCGGTTTTTATCTTCAAGATGAGATAAAGCTCGATGCGCTGACAGTGATTGCTGGCCTTCGTTATGATAATTACTACAGTGTTACAGATGATACGAAAAGCGGTATATCTAGTAGTCAAGAAATCGATCAAAGCGATACCACTTTTCGTATGGCAGCAATTTATACCTTTGATAATAACATTGCTCCTTATGCCAGTTACTCAGAATCATTCGAGCCCACTTCGGGGGTAGATACCTTAACTGGCAAAGCATTTAAACCAACGACCGCAGAGCAAATTGAAGTCGGGATGAAATATCACAACAATGATGCAACAACTAAAGTAACCGCGGCCTTTTTTGATTTGCGCAAACAAGATGTGGTGGTTAACACTCCAGACTTTATGAAATACACACAAAATGGTGAAGTACAATCGAAGGGTTTTGAGATCAGTGTTTATCAGCAACTCACTGACACTCTTGATGTTACTGTAAATCTAACAGATATGGATGTTGAGGTAATAGATAATCCACAAAACCCGGCATTGGAAGGTAAAACACCAATTTGGGTAGCTGAGCAACAAGCCTCAATGTGGTTAAATTACTTCTTTAACGATGCACTGGAATTTAATGGCGGTGTACGTTATGTCGGTGAAAGTCAGTTAGATGCCTTAAATTCCGATACAGTACCGGGTTATACCTTGCTTGATGCTGCCGCTAGCTATCGTTTTAACGACAGCTATAAAATCGGTTTAGCCGTGAGTAACTTAACAGACAAACGTTATGTGGGTGCTTGTTTTGATATAAATGGCTGTTGGATGGGCGCTGAGCGCAGTGTTGAGCTTAGTTTAAACGCCTCATTTTAAGTATCTAAACTCGTTATGAACGCTGAACAACTCGTCCTTAGTAAGCTGTTAAATCTTGCTAAGGGCTACCACAGTGCTTTAAAAGTACCAGAACAATCAACAGATTGGCTCGATATACAATCCAGTTCATTGCTGATTGCAAGGTTACACCAGTATTGGCAGCAGCAATACCCCGCTGCTGGGCGCAGTTATTGGGCAATCAAAAGCTGGGGAATGCTGTATTGGCAACCTGTCTATTTAGCGCTTATCAGCGTTCATGAACTTAATATGAGCTTTTCTTTGCAAAACTTTAAGCAACACTATCAGCAAGGTGTTATTGCAGGGCTGCAACTATCCACTATAGAAGCGCAGTACCATCAAAACCAGCAACAGGCAGTAACGGATATGGCTGCCCACTTGAAACGCTATGTTGTTAAGTTACTCACAGATTTAAACCTCGTTGCAAGGCTTAATGAGCGTTTGGCGATGTCCTTATTAGCTGACACGCTATTAGCAATACTACTACTTCATGCAAAGCGAAAGCCGCAGTTTAATATTCATGTAATGGCAGCGCACTGGTTGCATGCTCTCGATATCTCAGAGGCGGGGGAGTTTACTATGCTTACAGCTTGCTCAGAATCATTAGCATTAACGCGAAAAACATGTTGTTTGCATTACCAAATAGGTAATGTTGCAAAGTGCGCTAATTGCCCAAAACAACCTCAGCAAATTAAAGTTCAACGGATGCAACAGGAGTTAATAGCAGTATGTTACAGCTAAATAAAAAGCAAAAAGCGAGTATAAACTCGCTTTTCTAGCTAAGGTAAACACTACTGCGCTTACTTTTTAACTGGGCGTTTCCAACCGGTTAAGTTGCGCTGTTTTGAACGTGCGATTGCTAGCTGTTCATCTTCAACTGTGCTGGTGATCACAGAACCTGCACCAACAGTTGCTGTTGCGCCAATGTTTACCGGTGCAACAAGAGATGAGTTAGAGCCAATAAAGGCATTATCACCAATAATGGTTTTGGCTTTATTTACGCCATCGTAGTTACAGGTAATAGTACCGGCACCAATATTCACTTTTTCACCAATTTCAGCATCGCCTAAGTAAGAAAGATGATTTGCTTTAGAGCCTTTGCCTAAACGGGTTTTTTTCATCTCAACAAAGTTACCAATATGCGAGTCTTCTTCCATAATCGCACCTGGGCGCAGGCGAGCATAAGGCCCCAAAGTACACTTATCGGCTACGCTAGCATCCTCAATTAAGGTATTAGCTTTAATAATCACGTTATCGCCAATAGTACAATTTTTAAGTACGCAGTTAGGGCCAATTTCAACGTTATTACCAAGAGTAACTTTACCTTCAAAAATAACGTTTACGTCAATTAATACATCTTCACCAGTTGTCACTTCGCCTCGTACATCAATGCGAGCAGGATCGGCAAGCGTTGCACCATTAAGCATTAACTGTTCGGCTTGCCATGCTTGATATGCGCGTTCAAGGCCTGCAAGTTGTACGCGGTTATTTGCACCTTCAACTTCCATTGGATGATCTGGTTGTGCTGAGCTTATCTCTACACCTTCACTGTGCGCCATGGCGACTATATCTGTGAGGTAGTATTCACCTTGCGCGTTTTCGTTAGATAAGTTGCCTAACCAGCTTTTGAGTAATTTACCATTTACAGCCATGATGCCAGTGTTTACTTCGTTAATAAGTAATTGCTCTGCGCTTGCATCTTTTTGTTCAACAATCCCTACTAGCTTGCCATCAACACGTAACATGCGGCCATAACCATTAGGGTTAGCTAAATTTACAGTAAGCACGGCTAAGCCGTTTTTAGGTGTAGCAGCCATTAAACGCTCAAGGGTTGATTGCTTTGTTAATGGTACGTCACCGTATAAAACCAATACAGTGTCTTCATCATTAATATGTGGGTTTGCTTGTGCCACTGCATGGCCAGTACCAAGCTGCTCAGCTTGAAGTACCCAGTTAACATCGTTGTCAGCAAGTTGTTGTTGTAATAATTCGCCGCCATGACCAAAAACTAAGTTAGTAGATGTCGCACCGAGTGCTTTAGCATTATCGATAACGTGTTGCACCATAGGTTTACCGGCAACCTTGTGCAGCACTTTAGGTAGAGCAGAACGCATACGAGTACCTTTACCCGCAGCAAGAATTACAGTAGTAAGTGACATTAAAACAATTTCCTTCTTTCTTTGTTTTATTGAAATGAATAAGCGCGTGTAAATTCAAAAAGATTACGTAAGTCACATCATGTGCACTTACTCAATGGCAATCTAGCAGTAGCCACTGAATCTAAGCTGAAATCACAACTTGCTTTGTATTAGTTATATTGTAACGGGGATCGATGAAGGATATAAGTAAAAATAATGATAAAGAGCTGTAAAAGTAGAGTTTAGAAAAATGATAGCGTTCTAATAAGATAACAATGCAGTATATTTCAAGCACAAAAAAGCCCACATAAAGTGGGCTTTTTGAAAACCAGATAGGCTTACTTTTTACGTAATTGCTGAATAACGCGTAGCTGTGCAATTGCTTCTGCAAGTTGTACTGCTGCTTGTTGATAATCTAATTCAGCGGCTGAAGAATTCGCCATTTGCGCTTCAGCTTCACGTTTAGCTGCTTCTGTTGCTTGTTCGTCAAGGTCTTCACCACGAACCGCTACATCAGCCAAAATAGTCACTATGTTCGGTTGCACTTCTAGAGTACCACCAGCAACATACATTACTTCTTCGTGACCAAATTGCTTTACTAAACGTACCATACCAGGTTTAAGGGCAGTCAATAGTGGCGCATGTCCTGGGTTTACACCTAGTTCACCTTCACTACCGCTTACTTGAATCGATTCAACCAGACCAGAGAATAACTTCCGCTCTGCGCTTACTACGTCAAGATGTACAGTCATAGCTGCCATACTACCCTCCTAATTACATGTTTTTGGCTTTTTCTTGAGCTTCTTCGATAGAGCCAACCATGTAGAACGCTTGCTCTGGCATATCATCAAATTCACCGTTTAAGATGCCTTTGAAGCCAGCAATTGTGTCTTTAAGTGACACGTATTTACCCGGTGATCCTGTGAAAACCTCTGCCACGAAGAATGGCTGAGATAGGAAACGTTGGATTTTACGTGCACGAGATACAAGTTGCTTATCTTCGTCAGAAAGCTCGTCCATACCTAGGATTGCAATGATGTCTTTAAGTTCTTTATAACGCTGAAGAACTGTCTGAACGCCACGTGCTGTATCGTAGTGCTCTTGACCAATTACTAATGGATCAAGTTGACGTGAAGATGAATCAAGTGGGTCTACCGCTGGGTAGATACCAAGTGACGCGATATCACGCGAAAGTACTACTGTTGCATCTAAGTGAGCAAACGTTGTTGCTGGAGATGGATCCGTTAAATCATCCGCAGGTACGTATACCGCTTGGATTGAAGTGATTGAACCCGTCTTAGTAGATGCGATACGCTCTTGCAGTACACCCATTTCTTCAGCAAGTGTAGGCTGGTAACCTACCGCTGATGGCATACGACCAAGAAGTGCAGATACTTCAGTACCAGCAAGTGTGTAACGGTAGATGTTATCTACGAAGAAAAGTACGTCGCGACCTTCGTCACGGAACTTTTCAGCCATAGTAAGACCTGTTAACGCTACGCGTAAACGGTTACCTGGAGGCTCATTCATCTGACCGTATACAAGCGATACTTTATCAAGTACGTTTGAATCGTTCATTTCATGGTAGAAATCGTTACCCTCACGAGTACGCTCACCAACACCGGCGAATACTGAGTAGCCGCTGTGCTCGATTGCGATGTTACGAATAAGTTCCATCATGTTTACGGTTTTACCAACACCGGCACCACCGAATAAACCAACTTTACCACCTTTAGCGAATGGACATACAAGGTCGATTACCTTGATACCAGTTTCTAAAAGTTCTACTGAACTTGATTGCTCTTCGTATGAAGGCGCTGCACGGTGAATAGACATACGGTCTTCTTCGCCGATTGGACCAGCTTCATCGATTGGCTCACCAAGTACGTTCATGATACGACCAAGCGTTGCTTTACCAACTGGAACTTGAATCGCTTCACCTGTGTTTGATACTAATGCACCACGGCGTAAACCGTCAGTAGTACCTAGTGCGATAGTACGTACCACACCGCCACCTAGCTGTTGTTGAACTTCTAGAGTCAAACCAGCTAAATCGCCATCTGTTATTTTTAACGCGTCATATACGGCTGGCACGCTGTCTTGTGAAAATTCAATATCCACAACGGCGCCGATAATTTGGACGACCTTACCTAAACTCATGTCTATTCCTCTCGTTAATCTTTGCCCGAAGCATTAAACTGCTGCTGAACCAGAACAAATCTCACTAATTTCTTGTGTGATTGCCGCTTGGCGAGCCTTGTTATAAACAAGCTGTAACTCATCCATAAGGTCGCCTGCGTTATCAGTTGCAGCTTTCATTGCAACCATACGGGCGGCCTGTTCAGAGGCAGCATTTTCAACTACACCTTGGTATACTTGAGATTCCACAAAACGAACCATTAATGTATCCAAAATTGCTTTTGGATCTGGTTCGTAAATGTAATCCCAACGGTGTGCAAGTTCTTTGCTTTCGTCTTTTGGCAAAGGCAACAACTGATCGATTGTTGGCTCTTGCTTCATGGTATTTACAAACTTGTTGTAAACCACATACAAGCGGTCTAATTTGCCTTCATTGAATGCTTCAAGCATTACTTTTACCGGACCAATTACGTCGGTAATAGAAGGCGCATCGCCTAACCCTGATTTTTTGGCAAGTACTGTTCCACCAAAACGGTTAAAGAAAGTG
The DNA here is from genome assembly GCF_014163915.1 of Pseudoalteromonas sp. SR41-8. Classification (NCBI taxonomy): domain Bacteria; kingdom Pseudomonadati; phylum Pseudomonadota; class Gammaproteobacteria; order Alteromonadales; family Pseudoalteromonadaceae; genus Pseudoalteromonas; species Pseudoalteromonas sp. SR41-8. Next base: position 58,339 of record NZ_JACJEE010000022.1, on the reverse strand, counting down.
CCGGCTTTTGAGCCCATAACTGCGAAATCAGCAGAAACACCTTTTTCTTTCCACGCTTTGATATCTAAAGATACTTTCTTAAACTCATTAGAGTTTAAGCCACCACATAAACCACGGTCGGTAGAAATGACGATATAACCAACGCGCTTGACCTCACGCTCTTCCATATATGGATGGCGATATTCAAGGTTAGCATTAGCAACATGACCGATCACTTTGCGTAAATTTTCAGCGTACGGACGGCTTGAAGCCACTCGTTCCTGTGCCTTTTTCATTTTAGACGCAGCAACCATTTCCATAGCGCTAGTGATCTTTTGAGTATTTTTAATACTACCGATCTTGCTTTTAATCTCTTTTCCGCTGGCCATGACTCTTTCTCCGAATCAAGGTGTGCTTTAGCGAACTAAAGCGCACCATTTATAACTAAATTACCAAGTTTGCGTAGATTTAAACTTCTCTAGAAGTTCTTTAAGCTGCGCTTCGATCTCGGCATTGTAGTTACCAGTTTCATTGATTTGAGCCATAAGCTCTGCGTATGTGCTGTTTGCATAAGAAAGTAACCCAGCTTCGAAATCCATGATTTTAACGATTTCGATATCTTGAAGGTAACCTTTCTCTGCTGCAAATAACGACAAAGACATTTCAGCAACAGACATTGGCGCGTACTGTTTCTGCTTCATTAGCTCTGTTACACGCTCACCATGCTCAAGTTGAGCACGAGTTGCATCATCAAGGTCAGACGCGAACTGCGAGAACGCAGCTAATTCACGATACTGAGCTAGGGCTAGACGAATACCGCCACCTAGTTTCTTAACGATTTTAGTTTGTGCAGCACCACCAACACGCGATACCGAGATACCAGCATTTACTGCCGGACGGATACCTGAGTTGAATAAGTCAGTTTCTAAGAAGATCTGACCATCGGTGATAGAGATAACGTTAGTCGGTACGAACGCAGAAACGTCGCCGCCTTGAGTTTCAATGATTGGCAATGCCGTCAATGAACCTGTTTTACCTTTCACTTCACCATTGGTGAACTTTTCAACGTACTCAGCGTTTACACGCGATGCACGCTCAAGAAGACGAGAGTGAAGATAGAATACGTCACCTGGGTATGCTTCACGACCTGGTGGACGCTTAAGTAGCAATGAGATTTGACGGTAAGCAACTGCTTGCTTAGATAAATCATCATATACGATTAATGCGTTTTCACCACGGTCACGGAAGTATTCACCCATAGTACAGCCCGCGAACGGTGCTAAGTACTGAAGTGCCGCAGACTCAGAAGCAGATGCAACAACTACGATAGTATTTGCTAATGCACCGTGCTCTTCTAATTTACGTACTACGTTAGCAATAGTAGATGCTTTTTGACCAATCGCTACGTACACACACTTAACGCCTGTGTCTTTTTGATTGATGATTGCATCGATTGCTAGTGCAGTTTTACCTGTTTGGCGGTCACCGATCACAAGTTCACGTTGACCACGACCCACTGGGATCATCGCATCGATAGATTTATAACCAGTTTGTACTGGCTCATCTACTGATTTACGTTCGATTACACCCGGTGCAATTTTTTCTACAGGTTCAAAACCGTCGTTATCTAAAGCGCCTTTACCGTCGATAGGTGCACCTAGTGTGTTTACAACACGACCAAGTAAACCAGCACCAACAGGAACTTCTAAGATACGACCAGTTGTGTATACTTTTACGCCTTCTGTAAGGTCAGCGTATGGACCCATTACTACTGCACCAATTGAGTCACGCTCAAGGTTTAGTGCGATAGCATAACGGTTGCCTGGAAGCTCAATCATTTCACCTTGCATACAGTCAGCAAGACCGTGGATGCGAATGATACCGTCAGTAACAGATACAATTGTACCTTCGTTACGAGCTTCACTTACAACTTCGAACTTCTCAATACGTTGTTTGATCAGATCAGAAATTTCAGTGGAATTAAGTTGCATGCTCTTCTTCCCAATTACGATTGTAGTGTAGTGGCTAAACGGTTTAATTTACCGCGAACAGTGCCGTCGATTACTGTGTCTCCAGCCTTAATCATAAGGCCACCAACAAGTGATTCGTCAACACTACAATTCAGCTTAACTTTGCGTGCGAAACGTTTTTCAAGTGCCGCTACCAGTGTTTCTTGCTGCGTTGCAGCAAGGGTTGTTGCAGAGGTGATGTCAACATCAATCTCTTTATCGTAATCTGCTTTAAAAGCAGAGAACAATTGTGCAACAGCTGGTAGGGCGGTCAAACGTCCATTTTCAGCCATAACCTTTACAAGGTTTTGACCGTATTCGTTGAGTTGCTCTGCACAAACAGAAATAACAATTTCTGATTGCTTATCAGCAGAGGCGCTTCCAGTTAGGAATTGAGCGACTTGTTCATTTTTCGCCACTTCTGAAGCAAAAAACAACATATCATTCCAACTCTCAACTACGCCTTTTTCAACGGCAAATTCAAAGGCCGCTTTAGCGTATGGGCGAGCGATTGTAGTCAATTCAGACATGCTCAGACCCTCCTATTAAAGCTCAGCTACAAGTTTTTCAACAATGTCGCTGTGCGCGGCTTCATTGATTTCGCGCTCTAGAATCTTCTGTGCGCCGATAACCGCTAAAGTAGCAACTTGCTTACGCAGTTCTTCTTTAACACGGTTACGCTCGGCTTCAATTTCAGAATGACCTTGAGCAATGATGTTTTCGCGCTCGTCGTGACCACGAGATGTCTCTTCGTCTACGATTTGCGTTGCACGCTTCTTAGCTTGCTCGATGATTTCAGCAGCTTGTGATTTAGCTTCTTTAAGTTCTGCAGTTGCTTTTTTACGAGCAAGTTCAAGATCTTTTTCAGCTTTATCAGAGGCCGCTAAACCATCTTCAATTTTTTTCTGGCGAGCTTCAATAGCACCGTTAAGTGGTGGCCACACAAACTTCATGCAGAACCAAACAAAAACGATAAATGCTATTAATTCGCCGAGTAGAGTAAGGTTTAAACTCACAACCACTCCTCCTTAGTCAATAGTTGATCGCGGATAAAGTATTTTTTCAATATTAAAGTGCGAACAACATGTATAGACCAATACCTACACCGATCATCGCGATAGCATCGATAAGACCCGCTACGATGAACATTTTAACTTGTAGTTGTGGTGCAAGCTCAGGTTGACGAGCAGCAGACTCAAGGAATTTACCACCTAAGTTACCAAAACCGATAGCAGTACCTAAAGCACCAAAACCGATAAGTAACGCTACAGCGATATATTTAAGACCTAGTACGATTTCCATTGTTTTCTCCGATTAATTTTCAAAGTTTAAAGTTTAAGTAAAAAAATCTTTATTGAACTGACGTCTGATTAATGATCAGTTGACGCCATGCTCAGGTATACAATTGTTAGCATCATGAAGATGAATGCTTGCAATACGATTACGAGAATGTGGAACACAGCCCATACGAAGTGCAGTGGTAATTGGAATAAGCCAATCGCTGCAATCAGAATGAAGATCAATTCACCTGCGTATAAGTTACCAAATAAACGTAGTGCCAATGAGATTGGCTTAGCAAACAAGGTTACTAGCTCTAGTAACAAGTTTACTGGAATAAATAGTGCTTGAACCACTGGGTTCTTAACGTTAAACGGTTGTAATGTAAGTTCTTTAACAAAACCCATAACGCCTTTAACGCGAATCGAATAAAAGATGATAAGTGCGAATACACCTAAACCCATTGCTAACGTTAAGTTAAGATCGGTTGTAGGTACCACTTTCATATAAGTATGCGATTGACCGCTTGAAATAACATCCCAAGACTCACCACTAATCAATGCCGCAGCAGTTGGTAGGAAGTCAACAGGTATTAAATCCATTAAGTTCATCAAGAATACCCAGACAAAAATTGTCAGAGCAAGAGGGGCAATTAGTTTACTTTTACCGTGAAAGGTATCTTTCACGTTAGAGTCAACGAATTCTACGACCATCTCGATAAAGCACTGAAATTTACCAGGAACACCAAGCGTTGCTTTATTCGCAGCGCGCTTGAAGATCCATAGAAAGATCAATCCTAAACCGATAGACCATGCTAGGGTATCGACATTAAGTACCATCCACCAATTGTTAGGGTCGTCGGATAGACGCACCTGACCGTTGGTTAGGTGGTGCTTGATGTAACCCGTTAGAGTTAGCTCTTCACCTGCAGCCATGTTATATCCCAAAAGTTAATGATTAAAAAAAACTGGCGCGAACAATCCAACGAACATCACTAATATAAAACTACAAAAAAATGGCAAAAAGATTACCGGATACAGTTTAAATATCAGCGCAAACAAAAAGATTGTTAGCAAAAATTTTAATCCGTTGCCGCGTTTAAACGAGGCAAACACTTGTTTTGCTTTACTAGCACCCATATAACGGAATGCATAGATAACAAATACAAAATTAGGGAGCACCGCTACAGTGCCTCCAGCGATAGCTGAAAGGCCGGCATCTACTCCCCAACCAACAAAAATGATTACAGCAGCAACTAATGCTACAACACCCTGAAGACATATTAATTTTAATGCGGCAAGCCGATATGGCCTCGCTAACTTATTTGTCACGTTTAGTTAACCTTAGTGGCAATCTAATTGTCAGGGCATGAAAACTGGCGAAATTATACTGATTCCTACCAGTTTTGCAACTTGAGTCGGTGTATTGTGGTGCAAATTTGCGACGAATGTCTCTTTTTGGACATGATATTTATTAATGCTCGGAATTCTCTGCATTTATACGGCTTAAAATTCCATCTAACTCTTCTAAGTTAGTATACGAAATAACTAAGTTTCCTTTGCCTTTTTTGTTGTAGTTAATTTCAACTTTAGCACCCAAGTTTTCGGCTAATTGTTGTTCTAACTGTTTGACATCTGGATCTTTTTCGAAAGTTTCTTTTTTAGGGGCAGGTTCAATAATTGAACGAACTAATTTTTCTGTTTCGCGTACAGTTAAAGCCTTTGCTACAGCCAGTCGAGCAGCATCAGATTGTGCTTCACCTTCAAGGGCTAATAAACAACGCGCATGCCCCATTTCAATATCGCCATGTTCCAACAATATTTTAACATCATCATTAAGATTATTTAGTCGTAATAAATTAGTTACCGTCGTGCGTGATTTGCCTACGGCATCTGCCACTTGTTGGTGAGTTAATTCAAACTCAGTTAACAAACGGTGCAATGCAACCGCTTCTTCCATGGCATTTAGATCTTCGCGTTGAATATTTTCAATCAATGCGATGGCCACCGCAGCTTCATCAGGCACATCTTTAATGATACATGGTACTACGTCTAGCTTAGCTATTTGTGCAGCACGCCAGCGACGTTCACCAGCAATTATCTCATAACTGTTTTCTGCTACTGGACGAACTACAATTGGCTGAATAATCCCTTGCGATCGAATTGAGCTTGCTAGCTCTTCAAGCGCTTCTTCGGACATGTCTTTACGTGGCTGATATTTACCTGAGTGTAAAAACTCAATCGGTAGCTTTTGCAGTTCACTACTGGTTGGCTGAACAATTACATCCTGCTCACTCACGTTGGGTTGTTCAGTGCGGGCACTCGGTGCTGGTTTTGACGAGCTTAATAAAGCATCGAGTCCTCGGCCTAAACCGCGTTTTTTAGCAGACATGTTCTTTTTACCTCAAGTTAGGCGACGATTGGGGATATTTTTTCTTTTCTGCGTAACATTTCACCGGCAAGTGCTAAATACGCTTTAGCGCCACTTGATGCCCGGTCATAATACATTGCGGGTGCACCAAAACTCGGCGCTTCAGCTAAACGTACATTACGTGGGATCACGGTGCGGTATACTTTATCGCCAAAATGTTGTTTAAGCTGCTCAGATACATCATTGGCCAAACGATTACGCGGATCGTACATAGTACGTAAAATCCCTTCAATCTGTAGTTTTGGATTAACTAACTTGGCTAATTGCGTAATTGTGTCCATTAATGCGGTTAAGCCTTCAAGCGCATAATATTCACATTGCATAGGCACTAAAATTGAATCCGCGGCCGCCATTGCATTCACCGTAAGCATGTTCAGCGATGGTGGGCAGTCGATAAAAATAAATTCATATTGATCAGATATTTTTTCAAGGGCATTGCGTAGTCGTACTTCTCGAGCATAAAGCTCCATCAGTTTAACTTCGGCGGCGGTAACATCACCATTGGCAGCAATTAAATGATATTCACCAGAGGTTTCTTTAGTAACAACTTCTTCAATTGGTTTATCTTCGATTAATAAATCATAAATTGTTGCCACATCGCCGTATTTGTCTACGCCGCTACCCATGGTTGCATTGCCTTGCGGATCGAGATCAATAAGCAACACTTTACGTTTAGTTGCAGCCATTGATGCCGCGAGATTAACTGCTGTGGTGGTTTTACCCACACCACCTTTTTGGTTTGCTATTGCGATGACTTTTGCCACAGTATCTCTGATCCCTAGTCTTTAGAAAGAATAATTAAATGTCTTTGCGCATCTAATTTTGGTACTTCCAAGGTGATTTTTTGCTCGAACTTAACACCTGCTGGTAAAGATTCTAGCTCTTCACTTGGAAATACGCCTTTTAAGGCAATAAACTTACCTGAATGATCAATCAAGTGCGAACACCAGTCAACCATATCTTGTAAAGATGCAAAAGCACGACTCAATACACCATCTAATTTAACACTTGGTTGATAATCTTCAACTCTAGACTGCACTGGGGTTACATTTTTCAGACCTAGCTCATGTTTTACCTGCATTAAAAAACGCACGCGTTTACCTAAACTATCTAATAAAATAAATTGTGTATTAGGTAATGCAATAGCTAATACGATACCCGGAAGGCCAGGACCCGTACCAACATCAATATAATGATGACCGGGTAGGTGAGGTGCAACAACTAAGCTATCCATAATATGCTTAATCATCATATCCTCAGGTAAACGCACTGAGGTTAAATTATAAGCTTTGTTCCATTTGTTGAGTAACTCAACATATTGAACCAATTGTTGCTGTTGTTTTTCAGTTAGCGCAATATCAGTTTGCGCTAACAAAGTAGTTAATTGTTGCTGTAACACAGTATTCCTTAATGACTACGCAATTTTACGTAGTAAGCCTTGCTTCTTCAGATAAACTAATAATAGCGAAATAGCAGCAGGCGTGATACCTGAAATACGTGATGCTTGACCGATTGTATCAGGACGCGCCTCAGTTAATTTAGCAACCACTTCATTTGATAGACCCGATACGATCGAGTAATCATAATCTTTAGGCAAAATAGTTAACTCATGACGAAGTTGCTTATTGATCTCTTCTTGCTGACGAGCAATATAACCTGCGTACTTAGTGTGGATCTCAACTTGCTCTAACGCTGTTGCATGATCAAACTCAGATCCTAATCCTTCGATCGCCATTAGATCGTTATAACGGATCTCAGGGCGACGTAATAATTCTTCTAAACTTGCTTCTCGGGTTAATGGTGTTTTAAGTAAGCCATTAACTTGATCAATTACAGCGTGATCTTTATGGATCCAAGTTTCTTTGATCCGTTGAGATTCTTTTGCAATGATATCCATTTTTTCATTAAATGCTTGCCAGCGTTCATCGTTAACTAAACCAAGTTCACGACCTTTTGCTGTTAAACGAATATCAGCGTTGTCTTCACGTAGTAACAAACGGTATTCAGCACGACTAGTAAACATACGGTACGGTTCTTTGGTACCTAGTGTAGTTAAATCGTCGATTAATACACCGACATAAGCTTCATCACGGCGTGGTGTCCAAGGCTCTTTACCTTGCACTTGCAATGCTGCATTCATACCGGCAATTAAGCCTTGTGCACCGGCTTCTTCATAGCCTGTAGTGCCATTGATCTGTCCAGCAAAGAACAAACCATCAATAAATTTGGTCTCTAATGATTTCTTTAAATCGCGTGGATCAAAAAAGTCGTACTCGATAGCATAGCCTGGACGGCAAATATGTGCATTTTCAAAGCCAGTGATTGATTGCACAATCTCTAATTGCACATCAAATGGCAAACTAGTTGAAATACCATTTGGATAAAGCTCATAAGATGTTAGGCCTTCAGGCTCAACAAAAATTTGATGTTTGTCTTTATCTGCAAAACGAACAATTTTATCTTCAATAGAAGGACAGTAACGTGGACCAATCCCTTCAATAACACCTGAGTACATAGGTGAACGATGTAAATTATTGCGGATCACATCATGAGTTTTTTCATTGGTGTATGTGATGAAGCAAGAAATTTGTTGTGGATGATCTAACTGCTTACCCATAAATGAAAACACCGGTGTTATAGCATCACCAGGTTGTTGTTCCATTTTACTAAAATCAACTGTACGGGCATCAATACGTGGTGGCGTTCCAGTTTTTAAGCGATCAACACGAAATGGTAATTCACGTAAACGATTTGCTAATGCAATTGAAGGTGGATCACCAGCGCGACCACCTTTGAAGTTTTCTAAGCCAATGTGAATTTGGCCACCAAGGAAAGTGCCTACGGTTAATACCACAGAAGGTGCGCTAAAACGCAGTCCCATTTGAGTAACAACACCAGTTACTTTATTATTTTCAACAATCAGATCATCACATGATTGCTGAAAGATCTTCAGGTTATCTTGGTGTTGTAAAATATCTTGAATAGCAGCTTTGTATAAAGCGCGATCTGCTTGTGCACGAGTAGCTCTTACTGCAGGTCCCTTTGAAGAATTTAAAGTACGGAATTGAATACCGCCTTTATCAATTGCTTGGGCCATTGCACCACCTAGTGCATCAATTTCTTTAACCAAATGACCTTTGCCAATACCACCAATTGCTGGATTACATGACATCTGACCAAGGGTATCCATATTGTGAGTCAGCAGCAGGGTATTCATACCCATACGTGCAGCAGCTAACGCAGCTTCTGTACCTGCATGTCCACCACCAACAACAATAACATCAAAATTTTCGTGAAAAATCATTTCGGGATCCTACTTAATCAACCAGCAAACTTTCAAGGGGGAGCGTATTCTACCTATAAATTTACAGAAGATAAATGATTAAACTGTGGCCAAGATCTAAGTAAATGATCTCTAATAATATAAAGGATCTTTTAAAGAGATCTTTTATTACTGTTACTACTACTGAGCATGATTTCTGTTGATAAGGTTTAGTTTACTTATTAAAACATAAAGTTAGATCGGATCTAAAGGTGTTAATATGATCGGATCTAACTGATTATAAGCTCTGATCAAAAAGGCTCTTTATGCACAGGGGGTATTGGATCAGATCTTATCCAATGGATAACATAGTCTTAAAACGCAGTTAGATCATAGCTTATCCACAATCTGATCTAAATACTCAGTAAATTGTGGGTAACTTTAAATTTGGATCTAAACTGTGATCTTAATTAAATACGGTTTATTTGCTCGATCCAGCTTGGTAACCAAGCTAATGCGGTGTCTTCTGGTAGTTCTTCATCAAGAATATTCAACTCTAAGCGCTCTGCTATACAGTGCGCGCCTTTACTTACTAAAAGTTGTTCTAGATTACGGCCTGCGAGGTTATAGGTATCATAACTGGTGTCACCTAAACCAATAACACTAAAATTTAATCCTTTTAAATCATTAACTTGATTAATATCTTCAACAAAGGATAAAAGGTTCTCAGGATAATCACCAGCACCATAAGTAGAAGTACACAATAACCAGATAGTATTTTCTTGGTTTATCTGTGAAAAGTTAGGTTGATCATGAACTTCTGTAGTGATCCCTTGAGTAACTAACTGCTCTGCTAGTTGCTCACCTACATACTCAGCAGATCCCATTTGGCTGCCTATAATGATATTAACGGAGTTCATAATTCTATTTGATCACACAACTGCTTACTTATAGGCTTATGATAACTGAGTTTACTCAGCAGTAAAGCCTTGAATGAAAGTTTGTATAAGTATTTAAGGTACAATTTTTGATTGTTTTTATTTTTAATTCGTAATTGTTTGATATATATAGATAAAATAAAGTATTCCAATGTGTAATCTTCTGATCAAGCTGTTGATAAAAAGTGGGAAAGCTGAGTAGTAAAAACATAAGATCTTATTTTTATTTTACTAAGCTATTGATTTTACGTTTTATGAGTGGTGAATTTTCGTTTCATTAAGAGTTTTAAAACGAGTGATCAGAATGTGGATAGATCGCCTGTTGATAACGATCGTTTTGGCTATAAATTAATTTATGAAATGCCAAAAAATATTTCAAGTAGGGTGCTAAATAAGTAATTAATGGCAATTAAAGTTGATTTAGTGGGTTTATTGCTCGATTTATACTGTTTGAGCTAATAAATTGAGTACTTTTTATATGCCTCTAAGTTAAAAATGATCAAAAAAGCCCAAATTGTGGATAACAATTTGAGCTTGTGCTGATCAATTTCTAAATTAGTTGCTATTTTTATCACTAATTATGATTTTAATTTTGTATAAATAGCTTTTAAAACTCCGATTAGAATAAATGATCGCTACTTTTTGTGCTATTAAAAGTACTGCTAGCGGTAAAAATATAGGCTTTTGTGGCATCAAATAGTGCATTACCAAGCGTATATCTTTGCACGCCATGTGCAAATAATGAGCTGCTATTACTACTATTATCGCAAAGAAAATCACTTTTTAATGGCTGTGCCATCACGTTAAGTGGCACCTTAAGTGTCGTTGTTATTTGCTTTATTGCTGTTAAATCGGATAATCCAGGGATAAAAATACCATCAACGCCAGCGTCTTGATAAGCCAAAGATCGAGTTATTACATGTTCAAGAGAAGCCATATTTTGGCTGTAGCAATCAGTTCTAGCATTGATAAATAGCTGTGAAAAACCATACTTTTTAAGTGTATTTTTAATCGCTTTAAGGATTTCTACTTGGTGTTCTAGGGAGCGTAACTGAGCTGTTTTTTTATCTGAATCCTCAATATTAATACCGACAGCACCTAATTTGGCTACGGCCAAAACATGCTGACAAATAGTGTTTACGTCATTACTGTAACCTGATTCAATATCCACAGAAACAGCAATATTAACAGCATCGATTATTGGTTTTAGCTGACTTATAAACTCCTCAAATGAGCATTGTTCGCCATCTTCTTGACCTCGAGATTGTGCCATCCCCCAACTTGTTGTGGCGATAGCAGCAAAACCAGTATCAGCTAATATGCGAGCGCTTAATGGATCCCACGCATTTGGTAATAAAAATAATTGATCTTGTTTATGTAATTGATGAAAGGTTTGGTATTTATTCATAATGATCTCAAAAGTGAATTTCATTATGACTATAAAAAGATTACGGTGACTACGCTGGCCAAATTCGGCACTGAACGTAAATTTTAAGCTCGTTGTAAAAACCTAAAAGGCAGTGATAGCGACGGATAATTTAGAGCGGTTGGTTAAATAACGACTTGTATTTTTTATTGAATACAGTTAATACCAATCGTGTAAAGTTACTGACCATTTATAGCGACAGATAAATACAGTGATAACAAGGCGTAAATTTTGACATGTAGTTGTTCTAATTGAAAAAATTATAACGCAGTTAGCGCTTTATGTAGCTCGCTAGAATGGTTAAATATCTAAGTCGATTGGTATAATAATATACTGGTTTTTGAAGGGGATTAAGAGTGCTTATATAAGCACCCTTAGTTTTTAATTATTTACCGATACAAAATGAGCTGAAAATTTTGCCAAGTAGATCGTCAGAGGTAAATTCACCGGTGATCTCGTTTAAGTAGTTTTGTGTTAAACGTAGTTCTTCAGCTAGGATCTCACCGGCAATATGCATCTCTAATTGGTCTTTGCCAGTTTGTAAATGATGAGCTGCGCTATCGAGTGCATCCAAGTGACGACGACGGGCCATAAAGCCGCCTTCGGTAGCTCCCTGAAAACCTATACATGCTTTTAAGTGAGTACGAACTAACTCTATACCATCAGCATTTTTAGCACTTAAGCTGATCACTGGATATTGCTGGTTTTCACTCATACCGACTTCGTCACCCGATAAATCGGCTTTATTTCGGATCACGGTTACGCCCATACCGGCAGGTAGTTTTGCCATAAACTCTGGCCAAATAGTATGTGGGTCAGTGTCTTTGGTATCAGTGCCATCAAGCATAAACAACACGCGGTCGGCTTGTTTTATTTCATCCCATGCGCGTTCAATGCCTATCTGCTCAACGCGGTCTGGGCTTTCGCGCAGGCCTGCAGTATCTATAATATGTAGCGGCATGCCATCAATGTGAATGTGTTCTCGTAGTACGTCACGGGTGGTGCCGGCAATTTCAGTAACAATAGCAGCTTCACGTCCTGCAAGTGCATTTAGTAAACTAGATTTGCCTGCGTTAGGGCGCCCAGCAATCACCACGCGCATACCTTCACGCATAATGCTGCCTTGTTTTGCTTGATTGGTCACATTGCTTAGCTGAGTGATAATGGCATTTAGATCACCAGAGACTTTACCGTCAGATAAAAAGTCTATTTCCTCATCGGGAAAATCAATGGCCGCTTCAACGTACATACGCAAGTGAATGACTTTTTCAACTAAGGTATCAATGTGCTTAGAGAACTCGCCCTGGAGTGATTGTAAGGCGCTTTTGGCTGCTTGTTCTGAAGTGGCATTAATTAAGTCAGCAATTGCTTCTGCTTGGGTTAAGTCCATTTTGTCGTTCATAAAGGCGCGCTCAGAAAACTCGCCTGGCTTTGCTAATCGCACACCTTCAATTTGGCTAATTTCTTTAAGTAGCATATCCAGTACTACAGGACCTCCATGGCCTTGTAGTTCAAGTACATCTTCGCCAGTGAAAGAGTTTGGCCCGGCAAAATAAATAGCAATACCTTGATCAAGTTGCTCGCCAGCAAGACTGTTAAATGGCACGTAATCGGCGTAACGCACCTTAGGGCAACGACCAATAATCTGTTCGGCGACGGTTTTTACTAAACTGCCAGAAACGCGAATAATACCAACGCCACCACGACCAGGTGCGGTTGCTTGTGCTGCAATTGTGTCTTGATTGATCATGCTAATAGTTTGCCAACTTAAAGAGTAATGGTATGGGCGTATTGTAACCTATGCAGTTATGACTGGCGAATAGCGGGCAATAAAAAAGGCGACCAATGGTCGCCTTAATTTAAGTAACTGAGCAAATTAGCCCCTGACTTTTATTCCTTGCTTTTCCATACCGCGATAGATGATCAGCATCTGTGCGATAGAGATAAGGTTTGATACTAACCAGTAAAGTACTAGACCAGATGGGAACCAAAGGAAGAACACTGAGAAGATAACCGGCATAAAGGTCATCATCTTTTGTTGCATCGGATCAGTTACCGTCATTGGTTGTAGCTTCTGAGTAATAAACATACTGGCACCAAATAAGATTGGTAGTACGTAGTATGGGTCTTTCGCAGATAAGTCAGTTAACCAAAAAATAAATTCAGCATGACGCAGTTCTGTTGATTCTAAGAATACATAAAATAGCGCTAAGAAAATTGGCATTTGCAGCAAAATAGGGAAACAGCCACCCATAGGGTTTACTTTCTCTTTGCGGTACATTTCCATGGTTGCTTGGCCGAATTTTTGACGGTCATCACCAAACTTTTCTTTTAATGCAGCCATTTTAGGCTGTAGGGCACGCATCTTCGCCATTGACGTATATTGTGCTTTGGTAAGTGGGTACATTGCTGATTTAACAATCACAGTAATGGCGATAATTGCCACACCCCAGTTACCTAGTATGCTATGTAGCCATTTTAATAGTATAAATAACGGCTGTGAGATAAACCATAACCAACCGTAATCGACAGTTAAATCTAAGTTCGGATGAATAGCTTCAAGTATATCCGACTCTTTAGGGCCCATATAGTAAGTTGCACCAAGAGTTGCTTGTTGGTTCGCTTGTACATTTATCGGCTCACCTTTAGCACCAATAATTGCTGCGTTGCCTTTAGCAATTAAGCTGTAAAGGGTATTTTGCTGTTCTTGCGAAGGAACCCACGCACTTACAAAGTAGTGCTGAATAAAAGCAATATAACCACCTTGCGTATTAATGCTAAGGTTTTTGTCGGCCATATCAGAAAAGCTATATTTCTCGTACTTTTCCTCAGCAGAACCATAGGCAGCACCTAAGTAGTTTTGGTCAACTAAGCTGCCTTTATCTTGTACTGTGCGTTTTACTTGCGTATACAGCTGTACTTGAATTGGCTCTGCGGTGGTGTTATTTACTGAGTATTCTAAAGCAACATCGTATTGACCTTTTTTGAATACATACGTTTTAGTAAAACTAACACCTTTGCTATCAGTAAATGTAAGTGGTACGCGAAGTTCGTCACCTGTTAAAGCAAATGTTTTTTGCTCAGAGTGATAAACCGGGCGACCTTCTGCAGATGCATCTGGGCCATTTAAGCCTATTAAACCACTTTGAGAGAAATATTGTTTACCATCAAACTCACCAAGTAACATATAAGGCGTTTCGCTGCCTTTTGTTTCTTCGTATTGCAGTAAGTCAGCTTCAACAATATCACCACCACGGGTGTCAATTTTAACTTTGAATACGTCAGTCGTAATTTCAATAACTGAACGTTTCGCGGTTGTTGCTGCAGTAGGTAATTCACCATCGGTTGATGATGGAACATAATCATCAGAGTCAGGGGAATTAGTTTGTAGTGTTTGTGTGTTGGCACTAGGATCGACTTTTGGTGCGTTGTAGTCTTTATTCCACTCTTGGAACAATAAAAACGATACAAGCATCAGGCCGATGAATAAAAACGTGCGTTGCGATTCCATAACAGCTCTTATTTCTCGTGTTGGTGGTTAATATGGGTTAATTTTTCAGGTACGGGATCATCCCCACCTGAATGTAAAGGATGACATTTTAATATGCGTTTAACCGCTAACCAACTCCCTTTTACAGATCCATGCAAATTAATTGCTTGAATAGCATAACTAGAGCAGGTTGGATTAAAGCGACAATGCGGACCTAACAGCGGACTAATCCACTTTTGATAACCACGAATTAATAACACTAAACAGCGCTTAGGAAAAGCAACAAGTGGTTTTAGTAACCTCATGATGTTCAAGCCTCTGCGTAATATTTAGTGAATGGATACCATGAATTTAAACGCCCAAAATGGAATTTTAAATGCATGATTAAAAGGTGAGCTAAAGATACCTTAATTAACCATGTAATTCTATTGCTATTGGCTCTGTTTATTGGATTTAGCCGATTTGTTGGGGCGTTTTTTAAACGGCGGTGGTTTTGGTGCACCAGGTTTACAGCGTTCGTTAATCTTGCGCCATAATTTAGTGAGTTGTTTAGTTAGCTCTTCATTTGACTGTTCATCAATACCACTTTTAACCATCAGCACAATATCGACATTATCAATAGTGTGTTGGTTTAAACGAAAACTTTCGCGAGCAAGACGTTTAATACGGTTTCGTTGGCAAGCTTTTTTAACCCGTTTTTTAGCTACAGTGAGTCCTAAGCGAGGTTTTGCTTGGTCATTGGGTTTTGCTAATAAGGTAAAGAAAGGAGTTGCGGCCCGAGCGGGTTCATTAAAGATGCGAGAGTAATGCGAGGGAGTTAACAGACGTAACTCCCTGCCAAAGTTAAAGTCTTCCACTTATATATTAAGCAGAAAGAACTTTGCGGCCTTTAGCGCGGCGACGAGCTAATACTTTACGGCCATTTACAGTTGCCATGCGAGCACGGAAACCGTGTGCACGTTTGCGTTTTAAAACGCTAGGTTGAAAAGTTCTTTTCATAACAATTCCATCCGATCGGTTAAAGGTTAAAACATCCTATGCAGGTCGCGATCCTGGCACAGGTGCCATTGCGAGCGCGAGATATTATCGATGAAGTGCCTTAAAGTCAACCATAATCGCATTTATAATAGAGGGGCGATAATAGATCTGTTGGCAGGATCTGCTAGGATCCTTATATTAAAGAAGTTTTCCACAGGCTCTGTATAAAAAGTGCATAAAAGCTTGGGGTAAGTAAAATAGATCACATAATTTGATCGCGATCCAAGCCCTTTTTTGCTATGATCATACTTTGAAGTTAAAAATAATTGCTATTAAAAATCAACGTCTTGCTTGTTTTTTTTAGCCAGATCATATTTTTCAAAAAAATCAATCTTGTACTTGTGGATAAAGTGCATTCATAATACTCGGTCTTGGGTTAATAAATTGCCTAAATAATAGTAATAAATGTATGATTTCCGGCCACTAAAGATGACCGGGAATAAATACTAAGTCTTTGGGAGTTTAACTGTGTATCTGTCGGTTTGGCAAAGTTGTTTATATGTATTGCAAGATGAACTGCCTTCGCAGCAGTTCAGTATGTGGGTAAGACCACTACAAGCAGAAAGTACCGAAGATACCCTGACGATTTATGCACCTAATCGCTTTGTGCTTGATTGGGTAAGAGAAAAGTACTTAAACCGAATTAATGAATTACTTGTTGAGATTTGTAAGGATGAAGCGCCAGAGTTACGCTTTGATGTAGGTAGCAAGCCAATCCACAATGCGCAAGTGATCGCGCCTGCAACAACTGGCTCTGCGACCCCGATGAATCAGCCAGCAGCAAAGCAGCAACCAAAAGCAGCTAAAGCTGTGGTTGAGCCTGCACCTAAGTCTGGTTATAAATCAAACATAAAAGAAAACTACACCTTTGATAGTTTTGTTGAAGGTAAATCTAACCAGTTAGCAAAAGCTGCTGCGACGCAAGTTGCGGATAATCCTGGTGCTGCCTTTAACCCGGTATTTATATATGGTGGAACGGGTTTAGGTAAAACGCATTTATTACATGCGGTTGGCAATGGTATTATGGCAAATAAGCCAGATGCAAAAATTGTTTATATGCACTCAGAACGCTTTGTGCAAGATATGGTTAAAGCCCTGCAAAATAATGCTATTGAAGAATTTAAGCGTTATTACCGCAGTGTTGATGCTTTAATGATCGATGATATTCAGTTTTTTGCTAACAAAGAACGCTCTCAAGAAGAATTCTTTCATACTTTCAATGCATTACTTGAAGGTAACCAACAAATTATTTTAACCTCAGATCGTTATCCAAAAGAGATTGAAGGGGTTGAAGATCGCCTTAAATCACGTTTTGGTTGGGGTTTAACCATCGCGATTGAGCCGCCAGAGCTTGAAACGCGAGTGGCTATTTTGATGAAAAAAGCCCAGCAGAGTAAAATAAATTTACCTCACGAAGTGGCCTTTTTTATCGCTAAAAAATTACGTTCAAATGTGCGTGAGTTAGAGGGCGCGCTTAATCGTGTGATTGCTAATGCAAACTTTACTGGTCGACCAATTTCGATCGACTTTGTAAAAGAAGCATTACGTGACTTGCTCGCTTTGCAGGACAAACTGGTCACGATAGACAATATTCAACGTACGGTTGCTGAATATTATCGTATTCGTGTCTCAGACCTGCTATCTAAGCGCCGCAGCCGCTCTATCGCAAGACCTCGTCAAGTTGCTATGGCACTGTCTAAAGAACTTACCAATCACAGCTTACCTGAGATTGGTGATGCCTTTGGTGGCCGCGACCACACTACAGTATTGCATGCTTGCAGAAAGATTAAATCACTACGTGATGAAAGCCACGAAGTGAAAGAAGATTACCAAAACCTAATAAGAACATTGTCATCTTAGGGCTGACTTTATTATGCAAATAACTATATCAAGAGAACAATTTTTAAAACCTTTGGTGCAAGTATCCGGCGCAATTGAACGCAAGCATACCTTGCCAATTTTATCTAACGTTTTGTTAGAGGTTGAAAATGGCGAGCTTTCAATGACAGGTACAGACCTTGAGATTGAACTTGTTGCAAAGGTTTTTGTTGGCGATGATACCGCTGATACTAAATTGACTTTGCCAGCTAAAAAATTACTCGATATTTGTAAAAGTCTGCCAGACGGTTCAGATTTAACGTTGAGCAGTCAAGATCACCAACTATTACTGACCAGTGGAAAAAGTCGCTTTTCATTAACTACACTCGCTGCGGAAGACTTTCCTAATCTTGAGCAGTGGGACGGTGAAGTTGAATTTCAACTAACGCGCTTAGAACTGCGAAAGTTACTTGAAAGCACTCACTTTTCGATGGCCAATCAAGACGTACGCTATTACTTAAATGGTATGTCGTTTGAAGTAGATAATACTGATATAAAAACAGTGGCTACTGATGGTCACCGTTTAGCAATTGCGCAAAAACAATTAACGCAATCGTTAAACACTCAACGTCAGCTAATAATTCCGCGTAAAGGCGTACAAGAAATTATGCGGCTAATGGTTGCTGATGATGAGTTGGTGACAATTCAATTTGGTGCAAATCATATTCGTATTTTAGATACAGAGTTTACTTTTACTAGTAAATTAGTTGATGGGCGTTTTCCTGATTACCGCCGAGTATTGCCACGTGGTGGTGATAAAGTGATTACCGCAAATCGTGAATGGTTACGCAGTGCGTTTCAACGGGTATCTATTTTATCGAACGAGAAGTTTAGAGGTGTACGGTTAAACTTATCGAACGGACTATTAAAAATTACCGCCAACAACCCAGAGCAAGAGCAAGCTGAGGAAGTGGTTGAAGTGAGCTATCAAGGTGATGACTTAGAAATTGGCTTTAACGTATCGTATGTTTTAGATGTATTAAATACATTAAAAACAGAAGACGTTTTATTTACGCTTGCTGATTCAAATAGTAGTGCATTGATAGAAGGTGCTGGCGATGAAGAAGCCATGTACGTTGTTATGCCAATGCGCTTATAAGGCACTATGAGTTTAAGTCATTTGAGCCTCAATAATTTTCGGAATATTGAGGCACTCACTGTAGAGCCAGTGAATGGTATTAACATAATTTATGGTGAAAATGGCAGTGGCAAAACCAGCCTTCTTGAGGCTATTTATTACCTTTCTCATGGCAAGTCTTTCCGCACCCCAAAACACAAAAGTATCATTACGCACCATAAAGAAAAATTCACCATTCATGGTCGTAAATCACTTTATAACTTATCAATTCCAATCGGTATTAGTAAGACTTTAAGTGGTGAGACCGAATTAAAAATACAGGGTAAGTCTAGTCGTCGAGTGTCTGAACTTGCCCAGTTAATGCCAGTACAAGTGATCACCCCTGAAAGCTATTCGTTGTTTTTTGGAGGTCCAAAAGAACGCCGAAAATTTTTAGATTTAGGATTGTTCCACGTGGAACAAGACTTTTTTTATTTGTGGCAATCTTTCAATAAAGTATTAAAGCAACGTAATGCATTATTGAAAAGTAAGCCTAAGAATTATTTTGATCAAATCAAGTTTTGGGATAAAGAATTTGTTAGACTGGCAGACCAAATAAATAATTTACGAATTGCGTATATAAGTAGGTTTAAGCAGCAATTTTTTGATAAAATGTGTGCAGAATTAACGCTTATACGCGATTTAGAAATAAGTTTTTATGCTGGTTGGAAAGAAAATGAATCTCTAGCCGACGCTCTCGAACAAAGCTTTGAGCGTGATAGTCGCCAAGGTTTTACAAATAAAGGGCCGCATAAAGCTGATTTCAGTTTTAGTGTCGCTGGCAATAGTGTGGAAAACACCTTTTCACGCGGTCAATTGAAACTATTGCTTTATGCGTTAAAAGTAACGCAAAATAGTTTGATTGAGTCAGAGACAGAAAAGCAATCAATATTGCTAATAGATGATCTACCTTCAGAGTTAGGGGAAGATACGAAAGAGAAAGTAGGACAGTTATTGTCGCACTGTAGCTCTCAAATATTTATCTCTACAATTCAATCTGAAAGTATTTCTGCTGTGGTGGAACCCATGCAACGAGAACTACAAATGTTCCACGTGAAACATGGCAACCTAATAACAAGATAAGTGGGATTAACCATGTCTGAGAATTACGATTCGTCGAGTATTAAAGTACTAAAAGGATTAGACGCAGTAAGAAAGCGTCCTGGAATGTATATAGGGGACACCGATGATGGCACAGGCTTACACCACATGGTGTTTGAAGTCGTTGATAACTCTATCGATGAAGCCTTAGCAGGTCATTGTGATGACATCTTTGTCTCAATTCATTTAGATGGTTCAGTCTCTGTTCGAGATAACGGCCGTGGTATTCCAACTTCAATTCATGAAGAAGAAGGCGTGTCAGCTGCTGAAGTAATTATGACAGTACTACATGCTGGTGGTAAGTTTGATGATAACTCATATAAAGTATCAGGCGGCTTACACGGTGTTGGTGTTTCAGTAGTAAATGCGCTTTCAGAAAAATTAAAGCTAACAGTTCGTCGTGAAGGCAAGTTACATGAGCAATTTTACACTATGGGTGTTCCTGATGCGCCACTAGCTGTAATTGGCGAATCAGAAACCACAGGTACTGAACTTCGTTTTTGGCCAAGTGGTGAGACTTTCACAAATTTAGATTTCCATTACGATATTTTAGCTAAGCGCTTACGCGAGTTATCATTCCTGAATTCAGGTGTGAGTATTATTTTAAATGATGAACGCGAAGAAAATAAAACAGACCACTTTAAATATGAAGGGGGTATTCGTGCCTTCGTTGAGTATTTAAACCGTAACAAGACACCTATTCATAAAGGTGTATTCCACTTTACTCATGAACGTGAAGAAGATGGTATTAGCGTTGAAGTATCAATGCAGTGGAATGATGCTTACCAAGAAAACATTTACTGTTTTACAAACAACATTCCACAACGTGATGGTGGTACTCACTTAGCCGGTTTTAGATCTGCGCTAACTCGTACACTTAACAACTATATGGAAAAAGAAGGCTTTAACAAAAAAGCTAAAACAACCAGTAATGCAACAGGCGATGATGCCCGTGAAGGCTTAACTGCAGTTGTTAGTGTTAAAGTTCCTGATCCTAAGTTCTCATCACAAACCAAAGATAAGCTAGTTTCTAGCGAAGTTAAATCAGCTGTAGAACAGGCAATGGCTGAGAAATTCACTGAATTCTTATTAGAAAATCCAGTAGACGCAAAAATAGTTGTTGGTAAAATCATTGATGCTTCTCGTGCTCGTGAAGCGGCGCGTAAAGCCCGTGAAATGACTCGTCGTAAAGGCGCAATGGACTTAGCAGGTTTACCTGGTAAGTTAGCGGATTGCCAAGAAAAAGATCCAGCCCTGTCTGAACTATATATAGTGGAAGGGGACTCTGCTGGCGGATCAGCCAAGCAGGGTCGTAACCGTAAGAATCAAGCGATTCTTCCGCTTAAAGGTAAAATACTAAACGTAGAGAAAGCGCGTTTTGATAAGATGTTATCTTCACAAGAAGTTGCCACGTTAATTACAGCCCTTGGTTGTGGTATTGGCCGCGATGAGTATAACCCTGAAAAATTACGCTATCACCGCATCATTATCATGACCGATGCTGACGTCGATGGTTCGCACATTCGTACGTTACTGTTGACCTTTTTCTACCGTCAAATGCCAGAAATCGTTGAACGTGGTTATATCTATATTGCTCAACCACCACTTTATAAAGTGAAAAAAGGTAAACAAGAGCGCTATATTAAAGATGATCCAGCACTTGTCGAATACCTAACTTCATTAGCATTAAATGGTGCCTCACTTTATACCGGTGCTGATGCATCTGCACTTGAAGGTGAAGCTTTAGAGGCTATCGTTCATGATTATCAAAACACCGTTAAAGTTATTGAGCGCTTAAAACGTAAATACCCGAATACGGTTATGGAACGTTTGATCTATCAAACAGAGCTAAACGAAACTGATTTAGCCGATGAAGCTAAAGTAATCGAGTGGACCAAAACGTTAGTCGATGACTTAGTCGCACGTGATGAAGATGCAACTATCTTCGCTGCTGCAACAGAGCATGATACTGAGCGTAACTTATATTACCCAGTTATCAATATTCGCCAACACGGTGTTGATAAGGCACACGTACTGAGCCATGATTTTATCTCTTCACGTGATTATAAACGCATCGCAGTAACTGGTACTAACATTGCCAATATCTTAAGTGAAGGTGCTTATATTCAACGTGGAGAGAAAACACTAGCTGTTGATAACTTTGTGGATGCATTGGAATGGTTGATCGCAGAATCTAAGCGTGGGCTATATATCCAGCGCTATAAAGGACTAGGTGAGATGAATCCAAGTCAGCTGTGGGAAACTACCATGGATCCTTCAGCGCGTCGCATGTTACAAGTAACCATTGAAGATGCTGTTGGTGCCGACCAATTATTCGCAACCTTGATGGGTGACCAAGTTGAGCCGCGTCGTGAGTTCATAGAAACGAATGCACTACGTGTAGTTAACTTAGACGTATAATTAAATTATAGTAATTACAAAAAAGGAGCCTTAGGCTCCTTTTTTATTTTCTCAATTGCACAAACTGCTTAAAACATGACTACGCACAAGGTATACTGAAGGTAATTTTCACGCTACATCACAGCAGATACTAAAAGCCAAATATGCAAAAATATGACGTTAAAACCTTTCAAGGTTTGATCCTGGCTTTACAGGATTACTGGGCACAGCAAGGCTGTGTCATTATTCAGCCACTTGATATGGAAGTTGGTGCAGGCACATTTCATCCGCAAACATTTTTAAAGTCTATTGGTCCTGAACCAATGTCGAGCGCGTATGTGCAACCATGTCGTCGTCCTACCGATGGCCGTTATGGTGAGAATCCAAATCGCCTGCAACATTACTACCAGTTCCAAGTCGTATTAAAACCATCACCAGATAACATCCAGGAGCTATATTTAGGCTCATTAGCGGCTGTTGGCATTGATACCCTTACTGACGAAGTACGCTTCGTTGAAGACAACTGGGAATCACCTACGCTAGGCGCATGGGGTCTTGGTTGGGAGATCTGGTTAAACGGTATGGAAGTAACCCAGTTTACCTACTTCCAACAAGTAGGGGGCTTAGAGTGCTCTCCTGTTACTGGTGAGATCACTTATGGTCTTGAGCGTTTAGCTATGTACATTCAAGGCGTAGATAGCATCTACGATCTAGTATGGGCTGATGGCCCAATGGGCCGTGTTACTTACGGTGATGTATTCCATCAGAACGAAGTTGAGCAATCAACTTATAACTTTGAGCATGCAAATGTTGACGATTTATTTGCCCAGTTTGATAAATGCGAAGCTGAGAGCCAAAAGCTAATTGAAGCAAGCTTACCATTACCTGCTTATGAGCAAGTAATGAAAGCATCACACGCATTTAACTTATTGGATGCACGTCACGCTATTTCGGTAACAGAGCGCCAGCGTTATATCTTGCGCGTTCGTGCATTATCTAAAGCGTGTGCACAAAGTTATTATGACAAACGCGAAGCGCTTGGTTTCCCGTTGTGTAAGGATAAGTAAGCATGTCAGTACAAAATTTATTAGTAGAAATTGGCACCGAAGAGTTGCCACCAAAATCATTGCGTAAACTTGCCGAAGCATTTGCTGCAAATCTGACTGCAGAGCTTGAGAGTCTAGAGCTTAATCACCAAGGCGTAAGCTGGTATGCATCTCCTCGTCGCTTAGGTTTACAAGTAACAGCACTTGAAGCTCAGCAACAAGACAAAGAAGTAGAAAAACGTGGTCCAGCAACGAAGGCTGCATTTGATGCCGATGGCAAGCCGACCAAAGCTGCAATGGGTTGGGCTCGTGGTTGTGGTATTGAAGTAAGTGAAGCGCAAACACTCGAGACCGATAAAGGTGCATGGTTGTTACACATTGCTAAAGTAGCAGGCAAAGAAACCACAGCCTTGATGGCTGATGCGGTAAATAAAGCGTTAGCTAAACTTCCTATTCCTAAACCAATGCGTTGGGGGGCGAATAAAACACAATTTATTCGTCCTGTTCATACCGCAACTATTTTGTTTGGCGATCAGCTAATTGAAGGCGAAGTCCTTGGTAAAGCAGTGGGTAACCAACTGCAAGGCCATCGTTTTCATCATCCAGAAAAAATCACAATCAAACACGCTGATGATGTTTTTGAGGTGCTTAAGTCTGCACATGTTGTTGCTGATTACCAGCAGCGTAAAGCACAAATTCGTAGCCAAATCGAAGCTGCAGCAACAGTCGTTAATGCAGTAGTAGCTATGGATGAAGATTTACTTGAAGAAGTAACTTCATTGGTTGAATGGCCAGTAACTCTTACTGCAACATTTGAAGAAGCGTTTTTAGATGTACCAGCCGAAGCGCTGATCTACACTATGAAAGACGATCAAAAATACTTCCCATTACTTGATCAAGACGGCAAGCTACTTAATAAGTTTTTGTTTGTTTCAAACATCGAAAGTAAAAACCCAAGCGTAGTTATTGCTGGTAACGAGAAAGTAGTGCGCCCGCGTTTAGCTGATGCGCAGTTCTTCTTTGAAACAGATAAAAAGAAAACTCTTGAAAGCCGTTTAGAATCACTTAATAGCGTATTGTTCCAACAGCAATTGGGTACGCTTAAAGATAAGTCAGAGCGTATTAGTGAACTTGCTGGTTACATTGCTGAGCAATTAGGTGCCGATAAAACACTTGCTAAGCGTGCTGGTTTATTAAGTAAAACCGATCTAATGACCGAAATGGTGATGGAGTTTACTGACGTACAAGGTGTGATGGGGATGCACTATGCACGCCATGACGGTGAAGCCGAAGATGTTGCCATTGCCCAAAACGAGCAATACATGCCGCGTTTTGCCGGTGATAATTTACCTACAAACTTAATTAGCTGCGCGGTAGCGATTGCCGATAAGTTCGATACACTGGTAGGTATTTTTGGTATTGGCCAAGCACCAAAAGGTGATAAAGATCCGTTTGCGCTTCGTCGTGCAGCCATTGGTGCGCTGCGTATCATGGTAGAAAAAGAACTACCACTTGATATTTTAGATCTAGTCGCAAAATCACAAACCCTGTTTGGCGACAAGCTAACTAACTTAAATGTATCAGCCGATGTGTTTGAATTTATGCTAGGGCGTTTTCGTGCATGGTATCAAGATGAAGGTATTGAAGTAGACGTTATTCAAGCTGTACTAGTACGTCGCCCAACTAAGCCAGTTGATTTTGACCGTCGTGTTAAAGCGGTAAGTCACTTCCGTACATTAGACGCCGCAGAAGCGCTTGCAGCAGCTAATAAACGGGTAAGTAATATTCTGGCTAAAAATGACATTACAACGCAAGGCACTGTTGATGAGAGCTTATTAAGCGATGATGCCGAAAAGGCATTAGCGGCACAAGTTGCTAAGTTTGCCACTGAATTAGCGCCGTTATACGCGGCTGGCGACTATCAAGAAGCGCTTGCCCAACTTGCGGGTATTCGTGAAAGTGTTGATAACTTCTTCGACAACGTGATGGTAATGGCAGACGATGAAGCCGTTAAGCAAAACCGTTTAGCATTACTAAGTCAACTGAGTGGTCTATTTTTAGATATTGCTGATATTTCTGTATTACAGAAATAAATTCAGCTTCGCTTAAAAAGCCAGCAGCTATGCTGGCTTTTTAGTATTAGAGGGAATACCTATGAAACGTATATTAACAGTGGCTCTAGTTGCTTTACTGAGTGCTTGTTCGAGCCAAATACAAATGCCAGATCTTAGCGATGTACTGCCAGGCCAAGAACTTGACCGTACAATGTACCTACGCGGCGACTTCAATTTATGGGATGCAGAAACGCAATATGAATTTACTCAAGTCGCGCCTGCGCTTTATCAAGCACAAGTAAAGTTTTCAACACCGGGTAAAGTGTATGAGTTTAAAATCGCTGATATGGAGTGGAGCGCAGGTTATAACTGTGGGTTCAGTGAACAAGATCCAACCGGTCAATCTCTGACGTTAGGGCAAAGCGTTGTTGCCGATTGTGACACTACTTATAATTATTTTAGCTTCACTCCTGCAATTAAAGGCAGCTACATCGTTAGCATCGATTATCATAATAACGATCAGCCAAAAGTAACAATAACTAAAAAATAGAGCTACAGGGTAAATATTGCCATTATAATGTCTGATTATATTTACAGAAGTAATAACACCCTGTTAAAATTGGTACAGATTTTTTGTAATAATCGAAGTCAATTATTTTTGAGTACTATATCAAAAATAATTTAAAACCTCTAAAGCGCCAAATATAATCATAATATACTTGGATCGTTAATATGAATAAAAAAAATTAAAATAGGATTACAGATGTTAAAAACTACAGTAACAGCAGTTGTTTTAGCGGGGGCTTTTATAGCCGCTCCATTACAGGCTAAAGAGGGTCTTAACCCTTGGCAGGATTGTGGTATCGGCGCAATGGTATTTCCAGAGAATGGAACCGCAGCAGCAATTTCAAATATTATTTGGGATTTAGGTACTACAGCAGTATCTTCAAATATATCATCTGTTGGTAGCTGTGAAGGCGCAGGTGCAAAAACAGCTCTATTTATTCAACAAACATTCCCTGTACTTGAGCAAGAAATTGCTGAAGGTGAAGGTGAGTATGTTACTGCAATGCTAAATGTACGTGGTTGTGACGCTAGTTCTCATGGTCAAATTGTAAATGCTATCCGTAACGATTTTGCGACTAAACCTGCTCAAAATCCTCAAGCATTATATGCAATTGTTGAAAGCAAAGTGACTACACAGTTTGCAGCTACTTGCCCAGTTATTTAACTGTTAATAGAGTAGGTGTCAGCACCTACTCATACTTATGACTACAATCAAATACTTACCAGCACTAGCACTGTTTGCTACGTTTTCATCTTATTCATCTAGCTCACTTTCCGAGCATCCAACCTGGTTGAAATTAGGGCATTATAAAAACGCATCATCTCCTCAAAGTTATATTGAGAGTGATTCATTTTTTATCTCAAAAAATGGCAAAAATAACCCTTCATCCGAGTTAAAAGCAACGATTGATGCATTTAATAAAGACGCACAAATGCAATGCAAGTATCCTGCTAGATATCAGTGGTTACTATCACAAGGGCTTGAATTCTCAGAGCCAAAGGTTGAATGCACCGAACTTATAGAGTGGAGAGATAAACAACCGATTCACTCTGTAAGTTTAGTCTTTGCTTCAGGGTATATGAGTAATCCGGCTTCGCTTTATGGTCATATGCTTTTAAAGCTAAATAGATCAACGCCAGAGCACAATAAGTTACTAGATTACAGCTTAAATTATGGGGCACTAGTTCCTGATAATGAAAACGGTTTGGTCTATATTACGAAAGGGTTATTTGGCGGTTACGAGGCTGGTTTTTCTGATCAACTATTTTACCGTCATCAACATAACTATGGTGAAATAGAGCTGAGAGATATATGGGAATATAAGCTTAACTTTAGCCAAGAAGACGTCCTCTTTTTAACTAATCATTTATGGGAAATTATGGGGGCTAAGTATTCTTACTATTTTGCGGATGAAAACTGTGCATTTCATATCGCAAGGGTTGTTGAATTAATTATAGGTGAGCAGTTAACGAATGAGCTTTCGCCTTGGGTTATTCCTGCGACTATTTTTTCTCGCTTAAATAGTGCTCAATATAATAACGAAAAGCTAGTAAAGCAGATTGAGTTTACTCCTTCAAGAAGTAGTGTTTTTCATCAATATGAAAACAATCTTTCAGTAAAAGACTCTAAGCTGGCTTTAGCTATTTATCATTCGCAAAATATACTTTTTGAGCCGACATTTACAAATCTAGATGTGGTAACTAAAAAACGAATTATTGAAACTCTTTTTGAGTTTGTTCAGTTGCAGCAAATAAAAAAATATGATGTTGAACACATTGAAAAGTTAAAAAAAGCTCTTATTAAAGCTCGTTTAGTCCTACCTCCAGGTAAAGAAACCTCTTTTATTAATTATGATAAATATGCACCGCATTCAGCTCAGAAACCCTCAAATATATCTATTTCTTCGACTGTGTATAAAAATGAACAAAGCCTAAATTTAGGTTTCAGATTGAGTTATTTTGATTCATTAGCTTCTGATATTGCCAGAGTTCCTTACTCTAATTTAGAGATGTTGGATGTTGAGGTTGCTTTATTTGATTCGCAGTTATATCTAGAAAAATTACATCTTTTAGATCTAGAATCATTTAACCCAGCCTATAGTCAGTGGCCAAATGAAGGCGGTTGGGCATGGCAGATAAATGTAGGTTATGAAAGAAATCGCAGTCAGTGCTTTAGTTGCTCAAGTACATTTGCCATGGCAGGAGTTGGAAAGTCATGGTTATTAAATGCTAATCAGTCGCTAGTGTACGGTATGATTAATGGTTATGCTGGTGAATTACAAAGCACCCAACAATGGCTGGATACTTCAATAGAGCTAGGATTTTTAACGACTGTAACTTCTAATTTAAAACTAAGAACATCAATTGAGAAGTTTTATCACCAACAGTTAAGCGGTATTGCAACGAACATCGAGCTATCAGTGCCTATCAATCAAGATTTCGACATACGATTTGGTTATAAACATGCAACAGAGTTTCAGTGGCAGTTGAAATTAAACTTTTACTGGGATTAATGAATGTTTTAATTAGGGTTAATTATTGATTTATAGCCCTTTTTTAACTAAATATCGATACGGTATGGCATCTACTTCTTTTTTTAACAGTGTATGATCCATAAACATACAAAAGCTGGGGATATCACGGGTGGTTGATGGATCGTCGGCAATAATTAATAAAGTTTCGCCATTTTCCATTTTACGTACCGCGCTTCTGATCATCATTACAGGCTCCGGACAGCGTAGGCCAATGGCATCTAATTGGTGATCGGGATTCTCAAAACTCATTGCATAACCTTTACTGTTTATTTAGCGCTTAACGATTAATTTAAGGCTGCTAGTTTAACGACCTCAGCCTGATAAATAAAGTCACTTCACTTGTGCTTATAAAGCGACATAACTTAGCTGCAAAAATTAATTATAAAAAAGCCGCGTTGATTTAATCAACGCGGCTTTTTATCACCAAGGTATTACTTAATACATTTTATTAATCTTGCACACGTTCAAATACAGTTGCGATGCCTTGGCCTAAACCAATACACATAGTTGCTAAACCATATTTTGCGTTTTTATCTTCCATTAAGTGAATAAGTGAGGTGCTGATACGTGAACCAGAACAACCCAAAGGATGACCCAGAGCAATAGCACCGCCGTTTAAATTCACTTTTTCATCAACTACATCAGCAAGACCTAGGTCTTTTAATACTGGTAGTGACTGTGCTGCGAATGCTTCGTTAAGTTCTGCAACATCGATATCATCAATAGTGATACCGGCTTGTGCTAATGCTTTTTTACTTGCTGGTACTGGGCCGTAACCCATGATTGATGGATCGCAACCTGCAACCGCCATGGCTTTAACACGTGCACGAATTGGTAAGCCTAAAGCTTTGGCTTTTTCTTCGCTCATTACTAACATAGCAGATGCGCCGTCAGAAAGAGCTGAAGACGTACCGGCAGTGACTGAGCCTGATGCAGGGTTAAATACTGGGCGAAGCTGTGATAAGCCTTCTACCGTTGTTTCTGGACGAATTACTTCGTCATCTTCAACTAAAATCAGTGAACCATCTGCGTCATGACCTTCCATTGCGAGGATTTCGCGGCGGAAACGTCCTTCAACCGTTGCTGCATGAGCTCGTTGATGTGAGCGGTATGCAAATTGGTCTTGCTGCTCACGGGTAATACCGTGAATAGTTGCAAGGTACTCTGCGGTTAAGCCCATTGAGCCAGATGCTTGTGCAATTGAAGTTGCTAAGCCTGGGTGAAAGTCGTTACCGTGGGTCATTGGCACATGACCCATGTGCTCAACACCACCAATGATGTAGGTATCACCAGCGCCAGTCATGATTGCGCGAGCAGCATCGTGTAATGCTTGCATTGATGATCCACATAAGCGGTTTACTGTTACCGCTGGCACTGTGTGAGGAATGCCGGCAAGTAATGCGGCATTACGAGCAACGTTAAAACCTTGCTCTAAAGTTTGTTGTACACAACCCCAATAGATATCGTCAATCGATGCTGGATCAACGGCTGGGTTGCGATCAAGTAAGCCCTTCATTAGGTGGGCGCTTAAATCTTCGGCACGCTTATGTTTAAATACACCGTTTTTTGAACGGCCCATTGGCGTGCGGATACAATCTACAATTACTGGAGTATTCATGGTCTTATCCTTCCACCTTATAGAAAATACGGCCTTCTTCAGCCCATTTGCGAGTTTGTTCAGATACTTGGTAAATCGCACCTAGATGAGCGTATTTGTCAGCTGTTGCAACAAAGTTAGCTAGTCCAGTTTGATCTAAGTAACGGAACGCGCCGCCTCTAAATGGAGGGAAACCAATACCGTAAATAAGTGCCATATCAGCTTCTTGTGGAGAAGCAACAATGTTTTCTTGTAAACACAGTAGCACTTCGTTGATCATAGGTATCATACAACGGTCGATAATTTCTTGTTTATCAAACTCTTTCGGTACATCAGTGATTGCACTAAGTAGCTCAACTGCTTGTGGATCTTGAGCTTTTTTCAAGCGACCGCGACGATCCGGAGCATACTGGTAGAAACCCGCTTTGTTCTTTTGACCAAAACGCTTTTCGTTAGCGAATATTGTTACCGGATCTTTTTCGGCACGTGACATGCGCTCAGGGAAACCATCTGCCATCACGCCAGTACAGTGGTAAGCCGTATCAATACCGACAACATCAAGTAAGTATGCAGGACCCATAGGCCAGCCAAATACGTTTTCCATTACTTTATCTACTTTGGCAAAATCAGCGCCTTCAACAACTAACTTACTAAAGCCGGCAAAGTATGGGAATAATACACGGTTTACAAAGAATCCTGGGCAATCGTTAACAACGATAGGTGATTTACCTAACTTTAAGGCGTAATCAACAACGGCGTTAATCGTTTGCTCTGAAGTTTTCTCACCGCGAATAATTTCTACCAGTGGCATTTTTGGCACTGGGTTAAAGAAGTGCATACCACAGAAATTTTCAGGTTTTTCAAGAGCTGTGGCTAATTCATCAATACGAATAGTTGATGTGTTAGACGTTAAGATAGTGCCTGCAGGCATGTCTTTTTCAAGACCTGCTAAAACGGCTTGTTTAACTTTAGGGTTTTCAACAACTGCTTCAACAATGATATCAGCGCTTTGTAAATCGCTATCATTAAGAGTTGGTTTGATTTTACCTAACGTTGCTACCATTTTGTCCATCGCCATATGGCCGCGTTGAACTTTTTGACCTAATAGCTTAGATGCTTCACCCATACCTAAATCAAGCGCATCCTGTTGGATGTCTTTCATTATAATAGGTGTTCCTTTATAAGCTGACTGGTAAGCGATACCGCCACCCATAATACCAGCACCAAGTACTGCAGCTTGTTTAATTACTACATCACTGGTTTTAGCTTGTTTGCGCGCTTTCCCCTTGATGTATTGATCTGCTAAGAAAATACCCGTTTGGGCTGCGGCTTCTGGAGTGCGTGCTAATTTAGCAAAGTTGGCATTTTCAATCGCCATTGCTTCATCACGAGTACAGTTTGCTGCTGCTTTAATAGTACGAACTGCCATAATAGGAGCAGGATAGTGGCCTTTGGTTTTACCCATTACCATACCTTCTGCCATTGCAAAGCTCATACCTTGCTCAACACGGTTCAATTTAAGTGGTTGTAATTTTACTTGTCGCTTAGCTTGCCAATCTAGTTTTCCAGAGATTGCTAATTCAAGCGTTGAAATTCCTGACTCTATAAGTTTGTCAGTACTAACTACCGCATCAACTGCACCTACTTTTAAAGCATCAGCTGCGCGGTTTTCGGCACCAGAGGTGATCCAAAGCATCGCATTATCAGCACCAACAATGCGTGGTAAGCGAACTGTGCCGCCAAATCCAGGCATGATGCCAAGTTTTACTTCTGGTAGGCCAATTTTAGCATCAGTGCTAGCAACACGATAATCGGTAGCAAGTACCCACTCACAACCACCACCAAGTGCTAAGCCATTGATAGCGCTTAAAGTTGGGAATGGTAAATCTTCTAGCGCGTCAAAAACATCAGTGGCATCTTTGATCCACGTTACTAATTCAGCTTCTGGTTTAGTAAAGGTAGGTAAAAATTCGAAAATATCGGCGCCAATAATAAAGTGTTCTTTATCACTGGTAAAAATCATGCCTTTGATATCACTGTTTGCGGCTAATTCTTTTAATGCAGAGGCGCAATCTTTCAAGGTTTGCTGAGACAAAGTGTTTACAGAACCTGCAACACAAAATTTGAACTCGGCGATATTATCCTTGATGAAAGCAACTTCAAAGGAATCGCTTTTATATAACATTATTATTCTCCCTAGTTAGTGAACTAAGACTGGTACGATGAGTTTGCATTTCAATCAGTGTGCTTGCTTTAAATTAAAAATGCAACGAAAAATTTACTGTGGTGCCTTACTACTGGTTAAAATATAGCTTGTTTGGTGCTAAGGTGTAGGCGAAGTGTTTGTCTTTTATTTACCTTTGAATATTTAAGGTCATCATGAAAAAACAATTTTTAAGTGTAACGGCAGCAGCATTATTATTTCCTTTATTTTCTGCCTACGCTAATACTGAACATGACGCATTTTTAGATGCTGAAAGAAAAGTTAAATATGCTAGTTATCAGGAGTTTAAAGAAATAACAGCACAGCTAGACCATCCATTAAAGCCTTATGTGGAACAAGTCTATTGGCAGCGCCATCCCGATATTGAGCACCAATCTGAAATAGAGCGTTATTTAACTATTTACCAAAGTACGCCTTTAGAGTGGCCAGTGCGCAAAGCATGGCTGCAGAATTTGCAAAAGCAAAACCGCAAAGCCGCTTTTATTAATAATTATCGTGAGACTACAAATACTGAACTGACTTGCACTTACCTGCAGTATCAGCTTGATTTAGGGGCACCAGAACAAGCGATAATGAGACAAGTAACAAATTTATGGACTGTTGGGAAATCACAGCCTGAAGAATGTGACCTATTATTTAGTACTTGGCGTAAAAAAGGTTATATGAGCCAAGAGCAAATATGGCAACGTATTACGTTATCAGCACAAGGTGGTTCGCAAAGTTTATTGCCATACTTAAAAACTTTATTACCAAAAAATGAGCAATACTTGGCTGACTTTTATCGAAAAGTTCGCAGCGATCCCAGTGCAGTTGCAGGAATGTATCGTTACAAGCATAAAACAGTTAAGGAAAGCGAAATTGCACACTATGGAATTAAACGCTTAATTTGGCGAGATAAAACCTTAGCGCTCAAGGCGTGGGAAAAGTTAGACAAAATGTTTAACTATTCTGACGAGCAAAAGGCTGATGTGTATTATAGTTTTGCTTTAGCGTTGGCATCAAGAGGTCATCCTGAGGCACGTTTCTGGTTGAGTAAAGTGCCCAAAGATCGTCAAGATCGTAAATTAATGCAATGGCAGTTAGGCAATATGCTGAAAACTCAGGATTGGTCGGGCATCGTTGCGTTTTTTACAGGTAAAGAAAATCTCAGTCTGGGTCAGCAATATTGGTTAGCCTACAGTTTAGCTCAACGAGGTGATACACAGCGTGCTAAAGCTATTTGGCAAATAGTCGCAAAAGAGCGTGACTATTATGGCTTTTTGGCTGCCGCGCGGTTGGGGTTACCTATTGAACTCAATAATCAACCATTGTTAGTGAGCGATAAATTAATGCATGAGGTCGCTAATGCCCCAGGTTTTAAACGTGCTAAAGCGATGTATGAACTTGAGCGGTTTACTTCGGCTCGTCGCGAATGGAATTATTTAACAAGCACTTCTAGCGATGGAGAAAAGCTCGCGGCTTCAAAACTCGCAGCAGAATTAGATTGGTACGACAGTACTATTTATACTTTAGCGCAAATTAAGGCATGGGATTATGTAGAGTTACGTTTCCCATTTGCTTTTCAAGATTTATTTGAGCGTTATAGTAAACGTAATCATATAGATGTTACTTGGAGCATTGCTATTTCGCGCCGTGAAAGCTCTTTTGCACCTGATGCGCGTTCTCACGCCAATGCGCGTGGTTTAATGCAGTTATTACCAAGTACAGCGAAGTATGTCAATAAAAGTACTGTTTCAGGAAGTCGCTTAAATCAGCCGAAAACAAATATACGTTTAGGCACAGAATATTTAGAATATTTAAAAAACAAAAACCATGGCAACGAAATACTAGCAACTGCCTCGTATAACGCTGGTTACCATAGAATCAAAAAGTGGTTACCAAATGAAGCTATGCCTGCTGAATTATGGATTGAGCTTATCCCGTACCGTGAAACTCGGGAGTACGTAAAAAATGTGTTTGCTTATCGTCAGGTTTATCACACGCGTTTAGGGCGCGAAGGAAACATACTGGCACCAATATTGGATATGAAGATGGGTGGCTAAGGCACAAGTGCTTTAGCGCATCTGCATTGGGGTTAAACAGGGTCTATGTTAGACTTAAAATAAGTTAAATTTAACAGATGGGTTTTCTATGGATAAATTAGCCGTTTTATACGCCGAACATATTGCAACACTGCAGCAGCGTACTCGTACTATTATTGAGCGTGAAGGATTAGAAGGTTTAGTGATCCATTCAGGACAAGCTAAACGTCAGTTTTTAGACGATATGTATTATCCGTTTAAAGTCAACCCGCATTTCAAAGCTTGGTTACCGGTCATCGATAATCCACACTGTTGGATTGTTGTGAATGGCAGTGATAAACCAAAACTGATTTTTTATCGCCCTGTCGATTTTTGGCACAAAGTACCAGATGAGCCACGAGATTTTTGGGCTGATTACTTTGATATCGAGCTATTATTACAGCCTGATCAAGTTGAAAAACTATTACCATACGATAAGGCGAAGTACGCTTATATCGGTGAATACCTAGAAGTAGCTCAAGCGCTAGGCTTTAGCATTATGAACCCAGAGCCGGTGCTCAATTACTTTAATTACCACCGTGCTTATAAAACTCAATACGAACTTGAATGCTTACGCCAAGCTAATCGTATTGCGGTTGATGGCCACAAAGCTGCGCGTGATACCTTTTTTAACGGTGGCTCTGAATTTGATATTCAGCAAGCGTATTTAATGGCCACTCGCCAAAGCGAAAACGAAATGCCGTATGGCAATATTGTTGCGCTTAACGAAAATTGCGCTATTTTGCACTACACTCATTTTGAGCCTCAAGCCCCAAAAGCACATCATTCGTTCTTAATTGATGCTGGCGCTAATTTTAATGGCTATGCTGCAGATATAACTCGTACTTATGATTTTAAAAAGTCGGGCGAGTTTGCCGAATTAATTGCCGCAATGACACAGCATCAAATTGCATTGGGTAAAGCACTGAAACCAGGTTTGTTATACGGTGAACTGCACTTAGATTGCCATCAACGTATTGCTCAGGTGCTTAGTGATTTTAATATTGTTAAGTTACCAGCCACTGAGATCGTTGAGCGCGGTATTACGTCGACTTTCTTTCCGCATGGGCTTGGCCATCATCTTGGTTTACAAGTGCACGATATGGGTGGTTTTATGGCTGATGAAAAGGGTACACATCAAGCGCCACCAGAAGGTCATCCATTCTTGCGTTGTACGCGCTTGATTGAGAAAAACCAAGTATTCACGATTGAACCTGGTTTGTACTTTATCGATTCATTACTTGGTGATTTAACGCAAACAGACAACAAGCAGTTTATTAACTGGGAAAAGGTTGAAGCGTTTAAACCATTTGGCGGTATTCGCATCGAGGACAACATTATTGTTCATGAAGATAGCTTAGAAAATATGACCCGTGATTTAGCATTAGATTAATCATCCGGTGTTAAAAGTTGGGGCCATATGGCCCCATTTTTTGCTTCATTATTTGGGTTTATCAAAGAATGTCAGAATATAAGTACCCAGCAGCAACCGTTTTTCATCAAGAAGAAATAAAAAAAAGCACCTTTATTGTGCATATTGCTCATACGCCAGATTTAGCCTCGGCAAAAGCGTTTATCCGTGAGATTGAAAGTAAATATAGCGATGCTCGTCATAACTGTTGGGCGCATGTTGCAGGTAATCCTGGTGGTAGTCATGTTTATGGTTTCTCTGATGATGGTGAACCAAATGGTACTGCAGGCAAACCTATGCTTAATGTATTAATGGGATCTGGGCTTGGAGAAGTCACCGCGGTAGTTACTCGTTATTTTGGCGGTATAAAGCTGGGTACTGGCGGGTTAGTCAGAGCATATGGCGGCTCGCTAAATAATGCCTTGGCACATTTAACAACTACATTAAAAGTTCCTAGTGTTGAGCTGGTGGGCTGTAGTGATTACAGCGCGCAAGGAGCGATAGAGCAGTTACTAAAAACGCAATTTCAAGTACTTAACATAGAAAAGCAATTTACTGCTAATATAGAATGGGTTATTACTATAGATAGCCGCCAAGCCACACAAGCCATAAAAGATATTTATGATTTGAGCCATGGCGCGGTTGAGTTAAGTATTAAAGAGTAAGACAATAGCATTCACGCACTAATCATTACTTAATAAAAAAGCGATAGCTCAATGCAATTTCGTACCATCATAAAAATTCTCGGCCAACTGGTTGTACTGTTCAGTATCACTATGGTGCCGCCGGCAATTGTATCGCTCATTTATAAAGATGGTGGTGGCGTGCCATTTGTTCTCGCATTTATATTCAGTGTCATTATTGGTTTACTTGCATACTATCCAAATAGACGCGAGCAGGGAGATTTAAAAGCTCGCGAAGGTTTTTTAATTGTGGTGCTATTTTGGTTAGTTCTAGGGGCATTCGCATCTTTACCGCTGATTTTTTTACAAGAACCTAATTTATCATTAGCGGATGCGGTATTCGAAGCGTTTTCAGGGCTAACTACAACCGGTGCTACAGTGTTAACAGGCATTGAATATCTCCCTAAATCGGTATTGTTTTATCGCCAACAACTGCAATGGTTAGGCGGTATGGGGATAATCGTATTAGCGGTTGCAGTGCTACCCATGCTTGGCGTTGGTGGTATGCAGTTGTATCGAGCTGAAACTCCAGGGCCTGTAAAAGATTCCAAAATGACGCCACGTATTGCCGATACCGCAAAACATCTTTGGTATATTTATGTGTCGTTAACTATCGCGTGTACTTTAGCGTACTGGGCTGCCGGAATGAATTGGTTTGATGCTATTTGTCATTCATTTTCTACTGTTGCAATAGGCGGATTCTCTACTTACGATGCTTCTATGGGACATTTTGACAGTCCATTAATCAACTTTATTTGCGTGATATTTCTAATCATCGCTGCCGTTAATTTCACCTTGCATTACGCAGCTGTTTCGAGTCGAAATCTCAGAGTGTATATCCGCGACCCTGAGTTTAAAGTGTTTTTGTTTATTCAACTAGCGCTGGTGATAGTGTGTTTTACGGTACTGTCGTCCAATAACATATATGCAAACGGTGACGAAACGCTCGATCAGGCATTATTTCAAGCGGTATCAATTAGTACTACTGCGGGTTTTGCCACCGATAATTTTTCAGCATGGCCCTTATTCTTGCCTATTTTACTGATATTTTCGAGCTTTATTGGTGGTTGTGCAGGTTCCACTGGCGGCGGTATGAAAGTAGTCCGAGTGTTTTTACTTTATCTGCAAGGAATACGTGAGCTTAATCGGTTAGTGCATCCTCGTGCTATTTACTCTATTAAACTTGGTCGTAAGGCATTACCAGATAAAGTAGTTGAAGCCGTATGGGGATTTTTCTCTGCTTATGCGTTGGTATTTGTCATTATTATGTTAGCGTTAATGGGGACCGGTATGGATAACATAACGGCGTTCTCAGCCACCGCAGCTTGCTTAAATAACCTCGGCCCTGGTTTGGGGGATGTTGCGTCGCATTATGGCGCTATTAGTGATGGCGCTAAATGGCTATTAACCATTGCGATGGTGTTCGGGCGATTAGAGATATTCACCTTATTAGTGTTGTTTACACCGACCTTCTGGCGTGGTTAGTTTGTATAAAAGCGAGCACTTGTACAAGGTTATTTATAGTTGGAAAGGAAATGGCAAAAACAAGACAACAATTAAACTTAGAAAACCTTGCCTACATTAGTGCTGGTAGCATTGTTGATGTCGAAATATTAACACCCACAGCCAGTAAGCGAATTAAAACTGAATTTGTTGGTTTATTGCATGAGCGTTTTGTGATTTTAAATTATCCATCAGCCAAGCGCTTAAGTAACGCGGGTGAATATTTAAAAGATGGTGTTGTGGTGATCGTCAGAGCGGTGCTTGAAACCGGTGGCGGGCAAGTTATAGCATTTCGTCAGCAGGTTATGTCTGTGTCGTCGCACCCGGCACGGCTTATTTATTTAAATTTCCCAACTGAAGTGCAATTATTTAGTTTGCGATCACAAACTCGTATTCCCACATTATTAGCTGCAAAAATAAAGTTTAATGACGAACGCGAGATGCAAGGAGTTATTAAAGATATCTCAGTAACTGGGGTAATGTTTGATGTAAAAAGTAAAGCTGATCTCAGTGAATTAAAGAATACTCAGTGTCATATTATGCTCGATAAAAACAATAAAGGTGTTACTGAGTTTAGCGGACAAATATGCAGTGTTAAAAGCCATGCCACTAGCGCCCAGTTTGGTATTCAACTAACGGCAAGTGAAGACGAGATGAAAACTTTCATGAAAGACCACTTTATCGACCTTTCAGTGCTTGAGCCACTGGTGTAAATTTGTGCATATTCGCTGTTTTGCGACAAAATAGCGGATATACCGTAACCCACCTTAAAGAACTCTAAATTTATTTTTATTGTTATTAATTATCAGCAACATAGATTTTTTATTTATTTCAGTTGCTAATTTTCAGCTGGTTAATTTCAGCGCCTGTCACTCTTCTTGCCTATAAAAATATAAATACGAACACTGTAAGTACGGATCTGTGTCTTTTCTATTAAACCTAATCAATTGATTTTTATAAACTATATTTTATAGGTGGTTTACGTGTTGCTAAAAAGCAACAAAAAACACCGTAAATAGCCAGTCAAAAGTAAATTTTATTTTTAATGATTTGATTTTAAACGTTTTTTTAAATGTGGCACCGAAGTTGTAATAGTCTAGTTGTACAGAACGAAAATGTGATTAGCACATCGTTCGAAACCATAAACATTGAAGGAATATTTATTATGAACACATTAAATAAAACGTTGGCACTTATTGCTCTAGCATCTTCTTCAGCCGCATTTGCTGCAACAGACTTTGACACATTAGATGTTGATGGTAATGGCGCAATTAGCCAAAGTGAAGCTTCAGTTGATGCTGAGCTTATGAGCCAATTTGCAGAGCTTGATACCGACGGTAACGGCGAACTTTCAAAAGCAGAGTTTTCAAAAGCTTAATGTCGCTTTTTGACAGGGAAAAATGAAAAGGACTTCGTAACACACTATTCATCATCTCAGGTGAAAGGAGATAACCAATGAACATACTAAATAAAGCGATAGTACTTATTGCATTAACCTCTTCATCAGCAGCATTTGCTTTTGAGGCGTTAGACTTCGATACCCTTGATGTTGATGAAAATGGTGTGATCAGTCAAGTTGAAGCCGCAGAAGATGCTGAGCTTTTAAATAGATTTGCAGAGCGTGATACTGACCAAAACGGTGAGTTATCAAAAGAAGAGTTTTCAAAAGCTTAATAATTTAATACTGAGTTTATCCTGAGCTGCCAAAGACAACCTAAGTGGGCAGGGAACCCATGATAAAGGATAACAAGGAAGACTTTACTCGCATTGAAAACCAGTATTGAGACAAATTCTTTGATAGTACATTGAAGGAATATTAATTATGAACACATTAAATAAAACATTAGCACTTATTGCACTGGCATCTTCATCAGCGGCGTTTGCTGCTACCGATTTTGATACGCTAGATGTTGATGGCAACGGCGCAATCAGCCAAAGTGAAGCATCGGTTGATGCTGAGCTTATGAGTAAATTTGCAGAGCTTGATACAGACGGTAACGGTGAGCTCTCAAAAACTGAGTTCGCAAAGGCCTAATTATAGCTTCCGCCTACAAGGAATTTTAAAAGGACTTTTACATTGATTACGTTCAAAAGCAGCCAATACCCCCGGGCTGCTTTTTTTATGCCTGTGTGCTTCCTGTGCGGTTAAGTGCATTATTTACAACATAAATACATCAGCTTATTATCGTGGTATTAATTTATACATGGAAGTTGCTAATGTTAGAGATTATCAGTTTATATTCAGCACTAAGCGCGAGTATATGGATTGTTGCTGGGGTGTATATCGCTGGTAGGTGTTATCCAAACTATAGTCATGCAAAGCAATTTTGCAGCGAGCTCGGTGCTGCTGGCAGTCCCACGGAAAAACTATCCCCGCTTATTAATAACTATCCTCTTGGGTTACTATTTTGTTTATTTGGTTGGTATGTCGTACAGCTGGAAAATACCGCTATATTAATTATGTTGGTCGGTTGGCTTGTCATGATTCATGGTGTGGGTACCTGGATTGCCGGTTACTTCCCCATGGATGCGGATCCTAATACTAAAAACCCTACTTTGAGTTGCCAAATACATTCTTGGGCTGGCTTGGTAATGCTGCTGTCTTTGCTGATTGCGCCAATTTTTGTTGCTGTAAGTTCATATACCAGTATTTCATTTCGGCTTTTTTCAATTTTGTGTGTGTGTATTGCCTGTTACTTTTTAGTTTTGTTGACGCAAGCATTTAAGCAAAAAGGCAGTGTAGGCACTTATCAACGATTAGCTTATGGTGTGCAGTTGTTGTGGTTGAGTGCATTTTCGTTGGTGCTTTAACCGTAAAATAATTTTTAATGGGAGTTTCAATGTCTGAATATGTAGCAAGTGTTGTCTGGTCTCGCCAAGCAGAAGAGTTGTTTATTGATAATAAATATAGCCGAGCTCACCAGTGGCAATTTGATGGTGGGGCAACTATTGCTGCATCCTCCTCACCGCATATCGTGCCACTGCCATATTCTGTGGCAGAAAGTGTCGACCCCGAAGAGGCATTTATTGCGTCATTGTCGAGCTGCCATATGTTATTTTTCTTATCTATTGCGGCAAAAAATAAGTTTATAGTTGATAGCTATCAAGATGATGCCGTTGGTTTGATGCAGCGCGCTAGTGATGGGCGTATGTCGATGACTCAAGTAACTTTAAAACCATGTGTGAAGTTTGCCGAAAATGAGCAACCGAGTGCAGAGCAATTAGAAGAAATGCATCACCAGGCTCATGAGTTATGTTTTATCGCCAATTCGGTGAAAACACATATTGTGATTGAAATTGTTGGTGCTTAATTAAATTGTAAGAATACCCAGAGCGTTAAAACTGCAATATCGTTGCTATTGTTTCGCATAATGGCAACAAAACACGAATTTTCATAAACTAACTGCGTTTTTATTTTTTACTTACCAAAATAAATTTAATTTCCCCTTACAATTCAGATTGTTAATTTATGAAAAAAATTCAATTTTTATCAGTTAAAGTTGCTGTTCAGTTGCGGTTAGGGTACTCATCTTTGAAAAAAACACTATTATCAGCATAGTTTATCGAGTTGTGTCATTTTTATAACTATTAACCATTTGATTTATATGGTTTTATAGGTTAACGCATAAATTTTGTTGCTAAACTGCAACAGAATAGTCCTTCTAAATTCCACGGAAACATCAAAATACAATGTAACTTCATGATTTTTAATGATAATAAATTGTTGGCACCGAAGTTGTAATACTCTAGTTGTCTTGAACGAAACGGTGATTATCACTTAAGTTCACAACCATAAACTTTGAAGGAATATTTATTATGAACACATTAAATAAAACATTAGCACTTATCGCATTAGCTTCTTCATCAGCAGCATTTGCAGGTACTGACTTTGACACCTTAGATGTTGATGGTAGCGGCACGATCAGCCAAAGCGAAGCGGCAGTTGATGCAAAATTAATGAGCCAGTTTGCTGAGTTAGATACTGATGGTAATGGTGAGCTTTCAAAAGCTGAGTTTTCTGAAGCGTAATCGCTTATTTTCATACAAGGATCTTTGCAAAGGACCTGCGCATTTGATTAAGCAAGCACACTAAATTTTGGAAGGAAGATAATTATGAACACATTAAATAAAACCTTAGCACTTATCGCGTTGGCATCATCATCAGCTGCTTTTGCAGCAACTGACTTCGATACTCTTGATGTTGATGGCAATGGTGTAATCAGCCAACAAGAAGCATCTGCTGATGCGACTATTTCAGCTAAGTTTGCTGAGCTTGATACTGACCAAAACGGTGAGTTATCAAAAGAAGAATTTTCAAAAGCGTAATTTCAGTTTCCACAAACAGGGATCTCTGAAAAGGATTTCTTTCTTTTAAATTATTAGGAATAACACTATGAAACATATTAATACAGCACTTGCTATTTTTGCCTTAGCGGCTTCATCAACTGCGTTTGCAGCAGTTAGTTTTGACACATTTGATACTGATGGAGACGGCGTGATTAGCCAAAAAGAAGCCTCTGTGAATGCACAGTTAGTTGAAATTTTTGCTGACTTAGATACAGATCAAAACGGTGAGCTATCGAAAGAAGAGTTTGCCAAAGTACAATAAACTGATAGAAATAACACTCCTACAAAAAAAAGCAGCTTAGTTAAGCTGCTTTTTTTGGTTAACTTGAATGGTTATAAGCTGTAGTCAAACTGCAGGGAGAATTTTCGCGGGCTGCCGTAGCGATATTGGTTATAAAAACCAATTTGGTTGTAATAAGTTTTATCAAATAAGTTATCAATATTTACGCTAACAGACATTTGTGAGTTAATTTGATAACTACTCATAAGGCTTGCGATGCCATAACTTGATTGCTCTACTTCAACTTGACCGTGAACTGGGTTTTTTACTTCATCATAGCTGCGACTTTGCCAGCGATAACCGCCACCGACTTTCAACCCTGTTAACAGTTGATCTAATTTATAAGTGGTAAATAACTTAAATTGATTTTTTGGGTTTGTGGTATTGAGGATGTCACCTTCGGGCGTTTCACCTTCGCTATAAGTGTAGCCAAAATAGCCATTCCAACTATCAGTAAATGCACCATTAAGTTCAAACTCAAGCCCTTGGGTGACCGTACCATCAATTGGTTGATAAATTGCCTGAAGAGTGTCTGGAATTGTTTCGCCAGTGTATTCGCCCACATTGTCTTGCTGAATTTCAAAACCCGATAGTGCAATGTCTAAACGCTCGTCCAATAATGAGGCCTTGATACCTAGCTCATAATTTTGACCTTGAATTGGGTCAAGGTAATTACCATTTTTATCGACGCGGCTTTGCGGGGTAAATATATCGGTGTAGTTAGCATAAAGTGCCCAATTATCTGCCAAGCTATAAGTAGCACCTAAATAATTGGTCAGCTCGTTATCTAATTTATAATCATGTTGGCTGCCAAAGTTATCTTGATTTGTTTGCCATTGATTTAATCGGCTTCCTAAAACCAATGAGAGTGAATTTGTTAGATTAAGTTGTGAAGCAAAGTACAAAGCATTTTGCTCTGTTGTGCCATAAGAGCCAAAGGCGGGTGTAGCTTGCCAAGTTGGTTTTGGGTAGTCATAGTTTGGGGCTGTAAAATCGCCGATGATTTCTGCCTCTTCTTGCCCCGGGAAGTAGGGGGTTGTAAAGTCTTGCTCTTGGCTATTGTAACCAAACATGACTTGGTGGCTTTGATCTAACCAGTTAAATCTACCGGTAAGCTCTATCTCGTAGGTGCGCTGAATCCGCTTGGCATCAATATAATTTACTGAACCGGGCATCATGCCTATATTCGTTTGTGAGTCAGGGTTACCTGTCGCCCAAAAAACATCGTAATGTAGGTCATTATTACTATATATGTAGCTCGCGCTTAGCTGCCAATTAGCATTGAAGTAATGCTCAATACTCATAAAGCTATTGAGGGCATCAGTTGTTGAAGATGACCAATTTGGCGCTGTTGAAGTTTCTCGGTCATAGTTAGTACGGCTGCCATCGCTATAAAAAATAGGTAAACCGCCAGACATCGTGCCTTTAGGCGTTGTTTTTTGGTTATCAATAGCCACCGTTAATAGCGTGTTATCGGTTAAATCAGCTTCAACAATACCGTATAACGTGGTTTTTTCTTGGCTGAACCTGTCTTGATATGATTGCTGATCTTGATAGGCGAGTACGGCACGCGCACGCACTGTTTCACTGCTATTTAAACTACCCGATGCATCAACCACACCACGATAGTTTTGCCAAGAACCAACCGTTGCAGAAATATTTACTTGGTTATGCACAGTAGGGCGCTTACGTATTAAGTTAATTGCTGCTGATGGATTACCTGCCCCCAGCATTAACCCTGTGGCACCACGGACAACTTCAATTCGCTCATAAATAGCAGTATCTGTTAAGTTATCGCCGTAATTAAATCGGGTATCATAAGTAGTTGCTATACCATCATATAAAATACTGGTAACGCTAATCCCTCGGGCTGAAATTGAATATTTACCGTTGTCGGCTTCTCTGGCGTTGATGCCGGTTACGCTGGTGATGGCTTCAATAGCGCTATTTAATTGTTGATCGGCCATAAATTCACTGGTGATAGCGATAACCGATTGCGGAGTTTGCAAGTGGCTGAGATCAAGCCCTGTTGCTGAGTTCATTGCACTGACTTTGTAGCCGCTATCTTGCTGGCCCACGATGGTTAGTTTTTCAATGTCGTTTTTAGCTTCGGCATTGGCATTAGCCGAGAGTCCACACACAAGAATACCAATAACACTGCAATATGTAACACAAAGAGGGGTGTTTAAAGTTGGGTGTATCATTTGAAGAAATCCATTTATATTAAAAAATGTGAAATTAACTTCTCACAGAAAG
The DNA here is from genome assembly GCF_014163915.1 of Pseudoalteromonas sp. SR41-8. Taxonomy (NCBI): domain Bacteria; kingdom Pseudomonadati; phylum Pseudomonadota; class Gammaproteobacteria; order Alteromonadales; family Pseudoalteromonadaceae; genus Pseudoalteromonas; species Pseudoalteromonas sp. SR41-8. Next base: position 13,431 of record NZ_JACJEE010000022.1, on the reverse strand, counting down.
AGAAAACGCTTGATTATCAAACAGCGTGAGAGTAATGGATTTGGGTACGCAAGTAAATGCTTTTGAGATTGATTTTCATTTGCATGTATTGGAGGTGGAAATTCACCTTTCGATACAGTTGCTTTGTGTCGAAAGGTGAGGAGTAATTTAGAGAAAGATAGCGCTAACTTGGAACAGTTTTTCAACTACGTTGATATGCTTTTTATCGATCAAGAACATAATGACGTGATCGCCTGAGTGAATTATCGTGTCGTCGTGGGCAATGAGTACATCATCATTACGGACAATCGCGCCAATCGTGGTACCTGCAGGCAGCTTAATATCAGCAATTGCACGGCCGACAACTTTAGAGGTATGTTCGTCGCCATGGGCCACCGCCTCAATGGCTTCTGCTGCGCCTTTACGTAATGAATACACATTAACAATATCACCGCGGCGAACATGGGTAAGCAGGGCGGAAATCGTGGCTTGCTGTGGTGAAATGGCAATATCAATTTCGCCACCTTGCACTAAATCAACATATGCGCCGCGCTGAATAAGCACCATGGTTTTTTGCGCACCCATGCGTTTAGCGAGCATGGCTGACATAATATTAGCTTCATCATCATTGGTTACCGCGATGAATACATCAACTTGTTCGATGTGTTCTTCTGATAACAACTCCTGATCTGACGCATCACCACAAAACACCACTGTATTATCAAGCATTTCTGATAACTGCTCAGCACGTTCTTTATTTCGTTCAAGCAATTTTACGCTATGATTCTTTTCCAGAGAGCGAGCAAGCCCAGCACCAATATTACCGCCACCAGCAATCATAATTTTTTTGTATGAACGCTCTAATTTCTGTAGTTCATTCATTACTGCACGAATATGTTTGGTGGCAGCGAGGAAGAACACTTCATCATCCGCTTCAATTACTGTAGTACCCAGTGGTTTGATTGCTTTACCTTGGCGGTAAATCGCGGCAACACGAGTTTCAACATTAGGAATATGCTCTTTTAATGCTGACAATGCATAACCGACTAACAATCCGCCGTAGTAAGCCTTTACCGCAACCAGCGAGAGCATGCCATCGCCAAACTCTAAAACTTGTAACGCACCAGGATAATCAATCAAGCGACGAATATACTTAGTCACTAGTTGCTCTGGAGCAATATAGTGGTCAACAGGTAAATCATCGTTTTGAAAGAGCTTTTCGCGGTACTTTAAGTATTGCTCAGAACGGATCCGAGCAATTTTAGTCGGCGTATTAAAAATACTATACGCGACTTGGCAAGCGACCATGTTCACTTCATCTGAACTGGTTACTGCGATGATCATATCGGCGTCTTCCGCACCGGCGCGGCGTAATACATCAGGGTGGGCACTATGACCTGTAACACCCTGTAGATCGTATTTATCTTGTAACTCACGTAATCGGTTGCCATCAATATCAACAACCGTGATTTCGTTTTGTTCACCTACCAGGTTTTCAGCGAGTGTGCCGCCTACTTGTCCTGCACCGAGTATGATTATTTTCATGGTTTACTAAAAGCTTCTTATGAGTGTGTTTTTATAAGCTTGGCATAATAAAATCCGTCACTCTCACCAGGCAGTAACTGCAGCCCAGGGTTGCTTGGGGTATCGTTATCATGTAGCGGGATATGTTCAACATCGTTATTATTTGCTAAAAATTTAGCGACTTGCTGTTGGTTCTCTTGTGGTAATACTGAGCAGGTTGCATAAATTAGCGTGCCACCTGGTTTCAATAATGGCCAAATGCTATTGAGAATATCGCCTTGGAGTGTCGCCAGATCATTGATATCTGATGCACGACGTAGCCATTTGATATCTGGGTGACGACGAATTACACCCGTTGCAGAGCAAGGAACGTCTAATAGAATACGGTCAAACTGTTGCTCATCCCACCATTTGTGTGGCTGCGAAGCATCGGCACATTGTAAATCAGCGCCTAAGCCAATTCTTTCAAGGTTTTGCTTTACACGTTCAAGGCGGGTGGCATCGCTATCAAGTGCCAGTACATCAGCATCTGCGAGTTCTAGAATGTGACAGGTTTTACCACCGGGTGCTGCGCAGGCATCTAAAATATGCTCGTCAGCTTTTGGATCTAACAAGCGTGCCGCAAGCTGTGCTGCTGCATCTTGTACTGAACATGCGCCGGTGTCGAATTCAGGCAACGAAAACACATCGCGCGGTTTATCCAGCTTAATACCATCAGGGAAATCAGGATTGAGTGTATGTTCAATGTCATTAGCAGTGAGCATTTCGCTATATTCAGCGGTGCTATATTGCGCTTGGTTAACACGCAACCACATTGGTGCTTGCTGCTGGTTCGCTTCTAGTAGAGCTTGCCAAGAGTCAGGGTAAGCTTCAGTTACTTGTTTGATAAACCAGTTTGGGTGGTTGTATAAACACACTGGTATTTGCTTGGCTTTTTCTTCCAGCTCTACTTGCTGGCGCTGAAAGCTGCGTAAAATAGCGTTGATCAAGCCTTTTAAACCCAATGCGCGCAGTTGTTCTAATGCATTAACCGTTTCGCTAATGGCTGCATGCGGTGGAACCCGCATATGTTGTAGTTGGTAAATGCCCACATACAGTAAAAACTGGAATATACGGCGCTTACCTTTAAGTGGCTGCTCAACTAAATGTTGACAATAATTTTCTAAACTTGGTAAATAACGCAGTACGCCGTAACAAATTTGCTGTAATAACGCTTTATCTTTAGGTGGTAAACCTTGGCTGGCAAAAGGCAGCTCTTGATTTAATGAGGCGCCTTTATCAACCACGTTATATAAAGTTTCGGCGGCAAGCGCCCTGACATTACTCATTGTGTTCGCCTATTCGTGTGCCAGGAGTTACCCAGTCTGCTCGACCATTTAAAAAGTCAGTAATGGCCATTGGCTTTTTACCTTGTGGTTGTACTTGAGTGATATTAAGTGCGTTAGTACCACAGGCAATCACAATGCCGTGTTTATCGCTTTGTAATACCGTGCCTGCCGTGCCTTGCTGGTCAACAACATTAGCTTGATAAACTTTTACAGTGTGTTCACCCATTTGGGTAAAACAGACCGGCCATGGATTGAATGAGCGGATATTACGCTCTATTTGCGCTGCGTCCATCGACCAATCAATATTTGCTTCGTCTTTAGATAGCTTTTTAGCGTAATTGGCAAGCTCGTCATTTTGTACTTGCGGGGTAATTTCGCCATTAGCTAACTTAGTAATGGTGTCTATTAGTGCGCTTGGGCCTAAATCGGCAAGCTTAGCGTATAAACTTGCACTTGTTTCAGTGGCGGTAATAGGGCAGCGGCTAATATGCAGCATGTCGCCGGTATCTAGGCCTTCATCCATTTGCATTATGGTGACGCCAGTCTCTTCATCGCCCGCCCAGATAGCGCGTTGAATCGGCGCGGCACCACGCCAGCGCGGTAAAATTGAGCCGTGTACATTTAAACAACCAAGCCGTGGCGCCTCTAAAATTGCTTTTGGTAACAGTAATCCATAAGCGACCACGATCATAAGGTCAGCATTTAAGCTGCTTAGTTCAGCCAGAGCGTCGTCACTTTTTAATGAGGCAGGTTGAAACACTGCTAACTCATTGGCCAGTGCGAGTTCTTTCACTTCACTGGCTTTGAGTTTTTTACCGCGCCCTGCTGGACGGTCGGGTTGGCTATACACGCCAACAATTTGATGCTCTGAGTCGATAAGAGCTTGTAAATGGCGCGCAGCAAAGTCTGGCGTACCGGCAAAAATAATGCGTAATGGTTGTGTCACTGAACTTCCTAATTATTACTAAGGTATTATTGCGCTGCTAACTTAGCTTCTTTTTCAAGTTTTTTACGAATACGTTGGCGCTTTAACGGTGATAAGTAATCGATAAATAGTTTACCCTGTAAATGGTCAAGCTCATGCTGGATGCAAATTGCTAATAGCTCATCAGCATCTAAACTAAACTCTTCGCCATTTTCGTTTAATGCGGTCACTGTTACAGTTTCTGCGCGGTCAACTTTTGCATAAGAGTGTGGCACAGATAAACAGCCTTCTTCACTTACCGTGGTGCCATCTTGTTTAGTGATTGTCGGGTTGATCAATACTAACGGTTTATCACGTTCTTCTGATACGTCAATGACCACAATACGTTGATGAATATCGACTTGAGTCGCAGCTAATCCAATGCCGTTTTCATCATACATAGTTTCCAGCATGTCTTTTACAATTTGGCGAATTTGGTCGTCAACTTGCACCACTTCTTTTGCTATTGTACGTAAACGCTCATCTGGAAATCTTAAAACTTCTAACCTAGCCATAGTAACCTTTTTCACTTGTGCTTAATTTAGGGTATTGTATGCTCTTATTTTAGCCATTCGCGTTCACCTTTAACAGGTTTTGGTTGATAATAATGAAAAAACACCACAAGGAAGCTCAATGAAATACCCATTACTCGCGGCAATGTTGGCATTAAGTGCTACTTTCCCATCGTTAGCAGATGTATTAACTATAAAAAAAGATGCGCCTAAACAATACGTTGTGAAAAAGGGCGATACACTTTGGGATATTTCAGGGGTTTATTTGCAAGAGCCTTGGCAGTGGCCGGAACTTTGGCAAATGAATCCACAAATTAATAATCCACACCTAATTTACCCAGGGGATGCACTGTCTTTAATCTATGATGAGCACGGTAATCCACGTTTGGTGATTAATCAGGGTTATAAAAAGCTTTCTCCACATGGTCGAATTGTACAAAAAGGTAAAAATGCGATCCCTACTTTACCTCTTGAGCTGCTGCGTCCTTACCTAATCTATGAGCAAGCACTAAATGCTGATGACATTGCCGATAAACCTTATATTTTAGGAGCCAATGTCAACACTAAAATGAATACCGAAGGCCATATAGTTTATGTTAAAGGTGAGCTGAAATTACACGAGTCATACGCTATTTACCGCAAGGGCGAAGCATATGTTGATCCGCAAACAAACGAAGTGTTGGCTAATAAAGCACAATTAGTGGCGGTGGGTCGTGTATTTAGAAAAGGTGATATTGCCAATGGTGTACCTGCTTCAGTTAAAATTGAACAGGTAAAGAGAGAGATCAAAGCGGGTGATTTTTTAATGCCTGCGATAGAAGGTCAGCTATTACCTGCGTATTTTAATATTCACCGTCCTGAGCAGCCAGTGCAAGGTGAAATCATCGCATCAGTGAGTGGATTACGAGAATTCAGCACAATGGATATTGTAGTGCTAAACTTAGGGTCAGAGCAGCAAATTAAAGAAGGCCACATTTTAGATATTGAGCGTCAATCACCGACTGTTTTTGATGGTCGTAATGGCCCACGCTACAAAGAAGATTCAAATAGCCTTGAAAAGTTAGTAACAAACGCCAACGAATTTTTTGGCGTAGAGGCAGATGCCGACACGACTGTGTGGCATATGCCAAAAGAACAGGTCGGTCAGCTAATGGTGTTTAAAGTTTATAAAAACGTTAGTTATGCCTTAATCGTAAAAAACCAGCACCCAATCCGAGTCGGTGATTTTGCAGTTATAAATTAATTCAGGTTTGAGTGCTCTAAGGAGGGAGCATGAAAGATTCATCAGGCAAGCTAACCCATTGGCTTGCCTTTTATTTATGTAAAGGCTTAGGTGTTAAAACCTTATTGGCATTGGCACAAAAACTGCCATTAGATGATTTGTTTGAGCTGACTCATGAGCAGCTTACCGGTCATGGTTTAAGCCCGCAGGTCGCCACTAATTTACTGGCAACCGATTGGCAGCAAGTTGACTATTATCAACAGATAATTGTTAACTCACAGATAACCGCAATTGATTACTTCGATCCTCACTATCCACCATTATTAAAAGAAATTGCTAGCGCGCCTTTATTGCTATTTTGCCGAGGCAATTTAGAGTTATTGACCAGCCCGCAAATCGCTATTGTTGGAAGCCGCAATGCCACGCCAATCGGTTTAGAGATCGCCGCTGAATTTGCTCATCAACTCACTTTGGCAGGATTAACGGTAACTTCCGGAATGGCGCTTGGTATTGATGGTGCTGCCCACAAAGGAGCGCTGGCGGGCAATGGTAAAACCATTGCAGTGCTTGGTACTGGAGTGGATGTTTATTATCCTAAACGGCATAAGTTACTCACCGATCAAGTATCCGAACGGGGGATGTTGGTGAGCGAGTTTTTACCCGGTACAGCCGCTAATGCTAATAACTTCCCAAGACGTAATCGTATAATATCTGGTTTGTCATTAGGTGTGTTGATTGTCGAGGCTGAAATAAAAAGCGGTTCGCTTATCACCGTGCGGTATGCGCTGGAGCAAAACAAAGAAGTTTTTGCAGTGCCTGGTTCAATTAAAAATCCACTCTCTGAAGCCAGTCACTTTTTAATTAAACAAGGTGCAAAGCTGGTGGAAAATGTCAGTGATATTCTAGACGAAGTGAGCTTTTTCTGCGAAAACAGTCTATATACTATAGAAGAAGCAACGGTTGATGAACCTGCCTGCGAAATACTAAACAGTGTTGGTTTTGAAGTAACAGCTGTTGATTTAATTGCTCAGCGTAGCCAGTGGCCAATAGATAAAGTGCAAGCACGTTTACTTGATCTTGAATTGGAAGATAGAGTAGAGCGTGTATTAGATGGCTATATTAGAGTTCGATAAGCTTAGTGTGGAGGAAAGTAACATGTTCGATATCCTCATGTATCTGTTTGAAAACTACATTCACAGCGAAGCCGAAGTCTTTGTTGAGCATAATGAACTCACTGACGAATTATTACGTGCCGGCTTTAATAAGCCCGAAATATACAAAGCACTTGATTGGCTTGAGCAGCTTGCTGACTTGCAGCACAGTGATGAATTCCCTTATTTAAACCGCCTCCCACAACATGCGATACGTATTTTCACCGATAGTGAATGCCACATGCTGAGCGTAGAGTGTCGGGGCTTTTTAATGTTTGTAGAACAAGTCGGAGTGATCAACAGCGCAACGCGTGAAATGGTTATGGATCGTTTGTTCGCATTAGATAAATCTTATATATCACTTGATGATTTAAAATGGGTGGTACTTATGGTGTTGTTTAATGTGCCAGGCTCAGAGCAAGCTTATGCACAAATGGAAGAACTTATTTTTGATGAGCCGGCAGAGGTACTACATTAAGCAAGTGCTGCGCTTGTATCTTTAATTAGTTTGGGTATATTAGGCGAAAATTAGTCAGCTGCTTAGGGAACACATGAGTAAAATCGACCAATCGCTTTTTTCTGCAAATCAACATGCCTTAGAAAAAGAATACGAAGTGTGCCCTAAATGCGGTTCAGAGCTTGTGATCCGCAACAGTAAATCAGGTCCTTTCCTTGGTTGTGCGAGTTATCCCGAATGTGATTTTATTCGCTCGCTTGCTCAACATGATACTCAACAAATCAAAGTACTTGATGATAGCCCTTGTCCAGAGTGTGGTAATCCGCTAGTAGTGAAGAATGGCCGCTATGGTATGTTTATTGGCTGTACGGGTTATCCTGAGTGTCACTATATTGCTCATGATGAGCCTGAGCCAAATGAAGAAGTTTTACCTGCTTGCCCTAAGTGTAAAAAAGGCCAGTTAGTGGCGCGTAGTAATAAATTTGGTAAAACATTTTATTCATGTAATAGCTATCCAAGTTGTAAATACACACTCAATCACAAACCAGTTAGCCATATCTGCCCCGCGTGCCAATGGCCAGTAATGATGCAAAAGCAAATGACCAATAGTGTTGTGCTACAATGCCCTCAGAAAAGTTGCTCGCATAAATTCACGGTGAGCGAATAATTACCGGCTTTAATTTTATTGTATTTGGAGATTTTCAGTGACTGATACTACCTCAGTTCCTTTAACTGCCCTTGCTGCTGTGTCGCAAGGCGGGGTTATTGTTTACCCAACCGAAGCTGTTTATGGCTTAGGCTGTGACCCCGATAATCAGCAAGCTGTGGAGCGCTTACTTGCAATAAAGCAGCGGCCATTTGAAAAAGGCTTAATTTTAATTGCCGATAATTATGGGCAATTATTAAAGTATGTTGATGATGCAAAAATTCCGATGGATAAACGCGCTGATATTTTTTCCAGCTGGCCCGGCGCAATTACTTGGGTTATGCCAGCGGCTAAAGGTACGCCTAAATGGTTAACAGGACAATTTGATAGTATTGCTGTGCGTGTAACTAATCACCCAACAGTAAAGCGCTTATGCCAAGAATTAGGCAAACCTCTTGTGTCTACTAGTGCTAACTTATCAGGACATGATACGGTCACTAGTATTGCAATGGCTAAAAGTGAGTTTGGCGAGCTGGTGGCATTTTATGTAGATGAACCACTTGGTGGTAACACGCAGCCTAGCACTATTAAAGATGTAATGACCGGCAAAGTATTTAGAGGATAACCATGCACAGCAATTTACTCGAACAAGTAAAAACCTACCTGATGGCCTTGCAAGACACAATTTGCCAAGGTTTAGAGCAAGCTGATGGCCAAGCCAAGTTTGTAGAAGACAGTTGGCAGCGCGAAGAAGGCGGTGGTGGGCGAACTCGTGTTATTCGTGGTGGCAATGTGATCGAGCAAGGTGGGGTGAACTACTCGCATGTGTTTGGTGCTTCGATGCCGGCATCGGCAACTGCGCATCGTCCAGAACTTGCTGGTCGTAGCTTCCATGCCTGTGGTGTCTCGCTAGTGATCCACCCAAACAATCCACATATTCCAACGAGCCACGCTAACGTACGCTTTTTCATTGCAGAAAAGCAAGGTGAGGAGCCTATTTGGTGGTTTGGTGGTGGTTTTGACTTAACGCCATTTTATCCTGAGCTTGAAGATGTTCAACATTGGCATCAAGTCGCGCATGATTTATGTGCGCCGTTTGGAGATGAGGTTTACCCTAAATATAAAAAATGGTGTGACGAGTATTTTTACCTAAAACATCGCGATGAAACGCGCGGTGTCGGCGGTTTATTCTTTGATGATTTGAATGAAGCCGGGTTTGAGCAAAGCTTTGCCTTTATGCAAGCAGTAGGCAATGGCTTTTTAGGGGCTTATTTACCTATTATTGAACGTAGAAAAGCAACCCCATTTACTGAGCAGCAACGAGACTTCCAACTTTATCGTCGTGGCCGTTATGTTGAGTTTAACTTAGTGTGGGATCGTGGCACTTTATTTGGCTTGCAAAGTGGCGGACGTACAGAATCAATATTAATGTCGATGCCGCCGCTAGCGCGTTGGGAATATAACTATACACCCGAAGAAGGCAGTGCTGAAAATAAGCTATACGCTGACTTTTTAAAACCAAGAGACTGGTTAGGGCTAGCATAGTAAGCAGGCTGCCAGTCAATATCTGGTTTATTGACTGGCAACTTTAAGTATTACATCAATTTAAAGCTTCTTACTTGCTCATCCAGTGAACGCGCTAGATTTAACAGCTCCTCACTTACTTTTTGGTTATCGTTAGCATCCACTAATGACCGCTCAGCGTTATCACTAATACCAATAACACTCCTATTTATTTCCTCTGCGGCTAAGTTTTGTTGTTCTGTCGCGTCGGCTATTTGAATATTAAGTTGATTTATTTCATTCATCTGCATAGAAATATCTTTTAAAGCTTGAGCAACATTTTTTACTTGTTGCGCTCTAGCATCAGCCTCCTCACACGATTCACCCATGGTTTTAACCGTTTGCGCCGCTTCGGATTGCAGTTTGTCGATTGTGCGACGAATTTCATCGGTGGATGCATGAGTACGAGTTGCCAATGTACGTACTTCATCAGCCACCACAGCAAAGCCCCGCCCAGCTTCACCTGCACGTGCGGCTTCAATCGCAGCATTAAGAGCTAACAAATTGGTCTGTTCAGCAATACTGCTAATCACTTCGAGTACTTTTCCTACCTCAAGTGTTTGTACTTGTAGTTGACTTACTTGCGCTGCAGCTTGGCGAACATCGTCTGCCAATTGATTAATACTGAGTTCTGTTTGTTCAGCAACATGCATACTTTGTTGTGCAAGTTCATTACTGTTTTCTGATTTTTCAGAGGCAAAGTGAGTGGTGTTTTTTACTTCATTAGAGGAGCTCTCTAGTTCGTTTATAGCAGCTGCCACGGAGTCTGTATTTTTCTTTTGCTCTAAAATAGCGCGCTCAGTAGTATCCGCTGAGGTATAAATTTTTTCTGCTGAGTGGATCAATACTTTTGATGAATGAGATACTTGAGCAATATTATCTTTAAAGGTAGCGATCATCTTATTAAAGCTGGTGGCGAGCCAACCCAGTTCATCTTCAGCGCTATCGTCAATTCGCAGGCTTAAATCTTTGTTGGTTGTAGCTAAATGCATAGCATGACCTAGCTTTTTAAGGCGTACAATAAAAATTTGTCTAAACATAATGCCCAGTAATACAAAGGCAATAATAAAAATAATAGAGAGTAATGCGGTATTTACTAGGGTGTTGTAAGTCACCGCATTATCAATATCAGCTAATGAGTAACTAATTTTAACTACGCCGAGTACATCACCTTCTTGTGCTTGATGACAGCCAAGGCAATTAGTGCCTTTATAATCGCTACTGGCAAACATAGGGCGTAGAAAAGTCATACTGCGGCTATTATTTTGCTGATCAATTAGCAATGTTTCCTTGCCTTTTAAAGCCTCGCGTTCGATATCGTTGCTCGGCGCTTGATTTTTATTGCCCGGCCCATAAAGTTTATTAACAATTGGGGAGCGAATAATATGCGCATCTTCAATATTTGGGTGCTTGCGTAGTTTTTGGCTTAATAGCTCTCTATTTGCCATGGTGCCTGTGATCATCAAAGTATTGATAGAGTCAAAGTAGTTATCAGCAAGAAGCTTAATATTTTCTGCAACAGTGTCTTGCGCAAGCGTTCGTTGTTGGCTTGAGCTACTAAGAATACTGGCAATTAACACAATAATGCCTGTTAGGGCCAATAGGGCATAAATTTTATGTTGGATTGATTTCACACGCACGACGCTTTTTCTAAATATTTGATCACGTATTATCTATATTTAAAAAAAGGCCGTTTTGACTTAGCGCAAATAACGTGCAGTTAAAGAGAAGTGCTAGTGCTGATTAATCATATGACTGGCAAGTTGTGCCAAAGATTTACGTAATCCTTCTCGTAATAAGGGATTATCAATTTCCGCGTCTAACGCTTTATTCATGCAATACATCCATTGATCTCGTAAATCTTGATCAATTGGAAAAGGCATATGGCGTTTACGCAGCATAGGGTGACCATGCTTTTCAACAAACAAGTCTGGGCCGCCTAACCACCCTGATAAAAACTCAAAAAACACTTGGCGAATACGGTCCAATGGTTGAGGATGCATATCATATAACGGTTTAGCGTATTCATCGCTGGCCATAATGTCGTAGAATCGATTCGCAAGTGCTAAAGCACCAGCTTCTCCACCCATCAGTTGATAAGGTGTTTTTTCTGGCGTTGGTGCTTGCTGTTGTTCTGGTGGTTTCGATTTTGAAAAGAATCGTTTAATCATAGTTTTATCATCATTAATTAGCAGTAAGTTACGAGGTAATGTTACTGCACAAAGAGGTTGCTCAAATATGGACAAATATGCAGTTTTTGGAAATCCTATTAAACACTCAAAATCCCCTGCGATACATCAGCAATTTGCAACCTCATTGGGCGAACAAATCGAATACAGCGCAATATTAGCACCGATTGATGGTTTTAAAAAAGCCGTGGCCGATTTTTTTGCCACAGGCGGTAAAGGAGCTAATGTTACAGTGCCATTTAAAGAGCAAGCATTTGCGCTAGTTGATGAGCGAACTGAATTGGCAACCATTGTCGGAGCAGTAAATACTATTAAGTTATTAGATGATGGGCGCTTGCTAGGTGACAACACCGATGGCATTGGTTTTGTGAACGATCTGCTTGCGAATCAGGTTACCATTAAAGATAAACGGGTCTTACTTATAGGTGCCGGAGGCGCTGCACGTGGCGTGGTTTTACCGTTATTGGCACAACAGCCGAGTGAAATCATTATAGTCAATCGTACGGCAGCAAAAGCTAAGGAACTAGCTGAATTATTTGCCCAATACGGTAATGTAACTGGCTATGGTTTTGATGATTTGCCAGTAAGTGATTACTCGCTAATTGTAAACTCTACATCTAGCAGTATGCTTGGTGAATTGCCTGCGCTTGATAAAAAACACCTTGATGGCTGTGAACATGTTTATGATATGTTTTATTCACAGCAAAATACGCTGTTTATGCAATGGGCCCAGGGCTATAAGGCTAATATTAACGTACTTGATGGAAGTGGCATGCTAGTAGGGCAAGCTGCACAAGCCTATTTTGTGTGGCGCAATAATATGCCTGAAATACTCCCTGTTGTTCGGGCATTAAAAACCGGAGAGCTTGCATGAATCAAGCAATCCAATTTATCGACCGATTTGAATTTAACGTACAATCCCAGCTGTTAACGTTTTTTGCTCAAGTAAGTGGCTTAATGGTTGAATGTGTCATTGACACACACACGCTAGCATTGGCAGACCAACAAGCTGCAAAGTTATATTTTGAACAGGCGCGTTTTGACTATGAAGATATAGCCGAGCAACTAATCGAGAATGAAGAATATAACTCGGCAGGACAAATCATTGTTTCAGTGCTGAGTTAATCCTCAGCTAGATACTCATCTTTAAGCTCAACATAATTAGTTGCTGATATTTTTAAAAAACTCAGCTCTTGCTCGGTTAAAGGGCGCGCCTGCTTTACTGGACTACCCACATAGAGAAAGCCCGATTCCAAGCGCTTGTTTGGTGGGACTAATGAACCGCCACCAATTATCACATCATCTTCAACAATGGCATTATCCATTACAATCGCGCCCATGCCGACTAAAATACGATTCCCCAAACAACAGCCGTGCAACATAACCTTGTGACCAACGGTAACATCATCACCAATAATTAATGGATAACCATCTGGGTTACTTTTACTGGCACGTGTTAGATGTAACACGCTGCCGTCTTGCACGTTAGTACGTTCACCAATGCGTATATAGTTAACGTCCCCTCGTGCTGCTACTAATGGCCATACACTACTATCTTCACCTAATGTGATATCACCAACTAAAACAGCCGACTCATCTATATAAACAGACTGGTTAAAACGAGGAGTAATTCCTTTATAAGAACGGATTGCCATAAAACACCTAATAAATTAAGAATAAGTTCAATAGTAAGAGGTAAATAGTGTAGCAGTAGAGCCTATAAAATGGCCAGCTAGGATCTGTGCTGTATACTAAACTAGCACTTTTGAGCTGTTTAGCGCGTAAATTGAACGAACAGCACTTTATTTCAAGTTTTCTTTAAAAAACGCTTGCGTAAAATTCGCCGCGCCCTATAATGCGACCCCACTGAGACGGCAGACAGCAACGCTTAGCGAG
>NZ_JACJEE010000021.1:0-78006 GCF_014163915.1 Pseudoalteromonas sp. SR41-8 | reverse complement strand
GGGTATCATTTGCGCAACTTTGATTATCAGTTGCTATTTATGACCACGTTAAGTGCTAAGGAAAATATTCAAGCCATTGTTAAGGCGATTAAAGCTGAAGAAGCTAAGCTTCGTCAAAAGCACCCGTTATTAGCCCATCAAAATACTATCGGGATGGCTATTTTATTATTATCACTCAGTGCGTTAATTGGGGTTGGTGCACTTTATTACTTCGCTATTATCCCTGCGTGGCTATGTATTATTTTAGCAGCCATTGCAGCGTCAATTTCCCACGAGCTTGAACACGACCTGATCCATAAACAGTACTTTAGTAACCAGCCTTTTCTACATAACTTTATGATGCTAACAGTGTGGCTAATGCGCCCAAATACTATTAGCCCATGGTATCGCCGTAAAATGCATTTACATCATCATAAAGTGTCGGGTACTGAGCAAGACTTAGAAGAGCGCTTAGTGGGTAATGGCATTAAAAAGCCATTGTTACGGGCGTTGGTAATTGTTGATGGCTTACTCGGCTTGTTAATTAACGCTAAACGTTTTAGTAAAGAAATCAAAGGGTTTAGCTTTTTTAAGGTATTTAACGCAGGGTTTCCGGTTACCACAGCGTACTTTGCTATTTTATACAGCGTAATTGTGTTCCATTTAGTTGATTTATTTACCCCACTTGCGGCTAATTCGCCGGCGTTGTTGCTGGACACTATGGCGGTGTTTGAGTTTTTAATGGTGGTGTTGATTGTGCCTAATATTGTGCGTTCAAGCTCATTAAATTTTGTGACTTCATCAATGCATTACTATGGCGGCGTTAATAACATGCTGGAGCAAACGCATGTTATAACGAGTCGCTTGTTTGCACCGTTTAACTTGTTTTGTTTTAACTTTGGCCATACCCATACAATTCATCATTTTGTGCCGAATCAACCGTTTTATTTACGCCAAATGATCAGCAAGAAAGTGCTTGAGGTAATGAAAAAACACGGTGTTCGCTTTAACGATTTTGCTAGCATCAAACAAGCAAATCGCTATCAAGCTTCTTAATATCAAGATACCAATTACTAATTGACCTCAAGTTAAGTTAAGGTTTTAAAGTCGTTATCTAACTCAATATTTAGGTAACGACTATGAACCTTAATCAAATCACTTTACCTGTCTCTGACATCGAAAAAGCAAATCAATTTTACCTGGCCATGGGCTTTACACAAATTGTAAAAATGGATCATTATTCACGCTTTGAGTGCCCTAATAAAGCTACATTTTCTTTATTATTAACCGATGATGTGTTTAGTAATGGCGCGGTTATATATTTTGAAAGCGCAGAACTAGAAAAGTGGGTCGCGTCACTAAAAGCTAAGGGCTTTGAGTTTGAATCAGCGATCACCGAGCAGCGTTATTTATGGCGAGAAGCGGTGTTAAAAGACCCATCAGGCAATAAAATTAAACTTTATTGGGCGGGGTGTAATCGGCTGAATCCACCATGGCGAGTTGAAATTACAGATTGATCGTATTCTTGCTATGTCGGGTATAAAGATATTTTGTAGAAGAGTCTGTTATGTTTGATAGTAGCCAAGTGTCTAGAATTATCGAGATGGCGTGGGAAGATCGCACGCCATTTGAAGCCATTGAAAACCTTTATGGTTTAAATCATTCCCAGTTAGTTAGTTTTATGCGCGACAATATCTCATCGGGTTCGTTTAAAGTCTGGCGCAAGCGCCATGCTGGCCGTACAACAAAACATTTAAAATTACGCAATCCCGCTATTATGCGCAGCCACTGTAAAACCCAGTATAAAAACCGTTAGTACTTTTCTTATGCCATTATTTAGCATCAAAAGATGCTAAATACTTACTCTCATTAAAGGGATCAAGTACTTTGCCTGCTATTTTATTAAAGGCAATGCTTTAAGATTAGTTTGTGTGGTTGAGTGAAGTTTAACCTAACAGTCAATAAGGTAAAATGTACGATTGCTTTATGAGCTAGTTGTCTTATGTGTCATATTACAATTTTTAAAATTAGTTATTAATTTTTCCATCATTTTAAAAGAGTATTTAAGTGTTTAATTAACAGTAGACAGTAGCTCTTTTGGCTGCTCTGTAAATCAATGTAAAGGGTTGCTCTATATTTAAGCTTTTGAATATATTGTTTATTTTTGTTTTTTAAAAAACTAGCGCGAAATGTAAGTTAATTTTATTTCGTAATTTAACCAATTTCGAACACGCGTTAATTTGAGTGAAATATTTCTGTAATATTCGGATGTTCTAATGTGCTTTGAAACAAAAACGTCATCAAAATGCCACAATCGGCAAGACAAAAATTGAGATTTAAACATGAGTGAATCAAAGCAGAGCACGCTATTAATTAAAACACTTAACTGGGCTGCCATTGCCTTTTTAGTTTATTTAGTGTTGGTTGCCGTGGGCACTGTCAGTGGTGGTTTCAAGCTAGCGTCCGGTGGTACCGAGGGCGCACAAGAAATTTTTGCGTTTGCAACAAATCCGTTTATTGCTTTACTACTGGGGGCTTTAGCAACCGCTTTAGTACAATCATCTTCTACGGTAACGTCAGTAATTGTTGGGCTTGTTGCTGGTGGTCTGCCTTTAAGTATTGCTATCCCTATGGTGATGGGGGCAAATATTGGCACAACTATTACAAATACGTTGGTATCTATTGGCCATATTCGCTCAAAAGAAGAGTTTCAGCGTGCATTCGCAGCCTCTACGGTTCATGACTTTTTTAACTTATTTGCTGTAGCGATATTTTTACCGCTTGAAATCATGTTTGGTTTACTACAGAAACTCTCCGCCATGTTGTCGCACTTATTTGTAGGTGATGCTGACTTATCATTAAATAGCTACAACTTTATTAAGCCATTGGTTAAGCCTGTGGTAGGTGTAATCAAAGATGCATTTAGCTTTTTAGATACAAAAATGTTGGGGGCAGCGATGGTTATTGCCGGTATTTGCTTAATTTTATTCGCTGTAACAACACTTGGTAAGCTCCTTAAAAAGGCACTTGTTGGTAAGGCGAAAGACATACTGCACGGTGCAATAGGCCGTGGTCCGGTGGCTGGTATTACATCTGGTGCCGCTGTAACGATTATGGTGCAATCGTCGTCAACAACAACAAGTTTAATGATTCCGCTTGCAGGTAGTGGTGTATTTACAACGCGCCAAATTTACCCATTCACATTAGGTGCTAATATTGGTACAACTATAACTGCATTATTAGCAGCAACTTCTATCACTGGGCCTATGGCTGAAGTAGCGCTAACAATCGCGCTAGTACATGTAATGTTTAATGTGTTTGCTGTGGCACTTATATATGGCATTCCGGTCTTACGCGAAATCCCAATTAAATTGGCTGAAAAGCTGGCTGAAATTGGTACGAAGAATAAATCGGCTGCATTGGGTTATGTGTTGGGGTCGTTCTTTGTTCTACCTGGTCTAATTGTTTTAGCCGTTCGCTAATACATTATATAGAGTTAAAAAATGCGCTATGTGGTTACCCATATAGCGCATTTTTAATTTTATCTTTGCTCATTATTTAATTGGTTTAATGAGCACTTCTCATAGTGATATTACGCCCACCTAGATAACCAAATACAGCACATAAAGCGCTGGCGAAGGCACATAACCATAAGGTGGTTGTCCAATTGCCAAAGTAGCTATGTAATGAGCCTGCGATAATAGGCCCAGAGGCTGCAAGCAAATAACCCAAACACTGTGCCATGCCTGAAAGTGATGTAGCCTGACGGGTGTCATGGGTACGTAAGCTAATAAACGATAACCCTAGAATAAAACATGCTCCTGAACAAAATCCTAAGGTAATAGCCCACATTGCTGCAACCTCAGGGATAAACAGTAATCCTAATGAGCAAAATGCGGCTACCAGCGCTAATAAGCTAGTTAATATGCGTTGATCTTTAAGCTTGGCAAGTAGCGGTATTAAGATGATGCCAGGGGTTGCTGAGGCTACCTGAAATGCGCCTTGCAAAGCTCCCGCGTGTTGTGCTGTATGACCTGCTTCAATCAAAATGCTCGGCAACCAACTAATCATAATATAGGTAAAAAATGAATTTAACCCCAGCAATAAGGTAATTTGCCACGCAAGCGCCTCGTGCCATACTTTGTTGGTGTTGACACTCGCCAGTAGATCTTTTGTTGGCTTAGTATGAAGTTTTAACTGTGGTAGCCAAATAACAATACTCACTAGGGTAAGTAAGCCATAACAAGCAAGGGCTAATTGCCAGCCGATACTTTTATATTCAGCCAGCGGAATAATAAGCGCGGCATAACTACCACCAAAAATTCCCATTGCTAGTACGTAAGTAGAGGTCATCACTGCAACTTTATGTGGGAAGTCGCGTTTAATTAAACTCGGTAACAGTACGTTACCAATTGCGATACCGATGCCAATGACTGCTGTGCCTAAGTAAAGCATTGGCATAGAGTCAATCAGTCGTGAAGCCAGGCCCAAACCAATCAGAATAAGCGCAATAAACAATGATATTTCTAGCCCTTGTTTTTTAGCAAGACTTGCCGCCATCGGGCTGGCTAAAGCAAAGGCAATTAACGGCAGTGTTGTAAGCATACCGGCTTGCGAAGGGCTTAAGTTAAAGGTCAAAATTATTTGCTCAAGCACAGGAGCAAGCCCTGTAACGGGGGCGCGTAAGTTAGCGGCAATAAAAATAATGCCTAAAATTAAAATCGCAGTGGAAAATAAAGTCCGTTTAATTGGAGTTGAATACAAAACTAAAGTCACCAAGTAGATGGCAGGTAGCGTAATTATACCCCAACGCAACTGACGTTGATATTAAATTGCCAGCTGATTACTCTTTAAATTTGAATAACTTATTCTTAACAATTCCTTGTTCAGCAGGGTATTTTAAAAATAATTAACCCTACTTTTTAAAGTCATCCGTTAATAGGTTTAGTAATCCTAATTAATAACAAGGTGAGTTTATGAACCACACTACATGTTACCACTATGGTAAAAACAATTTGCGTTTGACGCTATTAAGTATCGCGGTTTTGGCTGGTTTAGCTGGCTGTGATCACACATCACGTAGCTCTGTTAAAGAGCAAGAGCAACAAACAGATGCGATCGAAGTAACGCAAACTGAAGTAGATAGTCAACAGGGGCTTGAGCAGCAAGTTCAGCTGCAAAAACGACAACGATTGCACCCGGTAAGCTACGCAGTAAGCCCTCAAGGTTTAACGCATGCAAGTGTTATGTTAATGCCGCAAATGCCACAACCAATGCCTATTGATGATGTGGTATTTACTACTGAACAAGAACGTGAAAACTATTTGAAATCCCAGCAAAACCCAGTAAAACAAGTTGGTACTGAACCGGTTTCAACCTTTTCAATTGATGTTGATACGGGCAGTTACAGCAATACTCGGCGTATGCTCAATATGGGGAAATTACCACCTAATGACGCAGTGCGTGAAGAAGCTTTTATTAATTATTTTGACTACGATTACAGTGCGCCCAATAGCATAGCTACACCTTTTAATGTTCATACCGAGATGGCAACAGCTCCTTGGAATGAGCATCGGCAACTGTTAAAAATTGGCATTAAAGGTTTTGAGATTGAAAAAGCCGATTTAAAGGCAGCGAATTTAGTGTTTTTACTGGATGTATCTGGCTCTATGAATGCACCAAATAAGTTACCCTTATTAAAAACCAGTTTAACCATGTTAACTAAACAATTAGATGAAAATGATTCAGTTGCCATTGTCGTGTATGCCGGTGCCGCAGGCGTGGTTTTGCCAGCAACGAAAGGCAATGATCAACAAACTATCAGCGCCGCGTTAGATAAACTGGCAGCAGGCGGCTCAACTAATGGCGAGCAAGGTATTGAACTGGCTTATCAAATTGCGGCCGAAAATTTTAAAAAAGGAGGTATTAATCGGGTGATTTTAGCCACTGATGGCGACTTTAATGTGGGCACCCAATCAATCGATAAACTCAAAGAGCTGGTGGCATCTAAGCGCAAGACGGGGATTGCCTTAACTACTTTGGGATTTGGCCAAGGTAATTATAATGATGGCCTAATGGAGCAACTGGCAAATATAGGTAACGGCCAGCATGCTTACATAGATAACATAAACGAAGCACGCAAAGTACTGGTCGATGAACTCAGCAGTACCATGCAAATTATTGCCAAAGACGTAAAAATTCAAGTGGAATTCAATCCACAGCAGGTGGCTGAATATCGTTTAATTGGTTATCAAAATCGCGTACTCGCTAATGAAGATTTTAATAACGATAAGGTCGATGCCGCAGAGTTAGGGGCAGGGCATAGCGTGACTGCGCTGTATGAAATAACCTTAGCCAACTCAGATCATAAACAAATTTATGAGCTGCGTTACCAATCTAAAGAAGACAAAAAACTGGCTACCAGCAATGAACTCGCCTTTGTAAAAGTGCGTTATAAACAGCCTGACGCTGAGCAAAGTAAGTTGATCACTCAAGCTGTTGCAACACCTAAAGGTGAGCTGCCTTTATCGCAAGCCAGCCAAGACTTTAAATTTGCCGCCGCAGTGGCTGGTTTTGCGCAGTTATTAAAAGGTGCAAAATATATCGGAGACTGGCAGTATGAAGATTGCGCTAAATTGGCAACCGCTAACAAAGGCATAGACACATTTGGCTATCGTAGTGAGTTTGTGCAACTCGTTAATAATGCTGCGGCACTGTGATACCAATCAACTTAAATATTTAGTCATTCTAGCGCGCTAAATAAAGCGCTAACTGTGTTATAAATTTCTCAAATAGAACAACTATATGTCAAAGTTTATGCCTTGTTATCACTCTATTTATATGTCGCTATAAATGACTAATAACTTAACACGATTGGTATGATTTAAGTAAAGGATGTTATGACAGAACTAGCTGATGAGCAATTAATGTTGAGTTATGGACAAGGTGATGTACAGGCTTTTACCCAGCTGTACCTACGCCATAAAAATAGCTTATATCGTTATTTTTTACGCCAGTGCGCAAACCCGCAAGTGGCTGAAGAGCTTTATCAAGAAGTCTGGAATAAGCTGATAAAAGCGCGCTCACAGTATCAAGTGAGCGCTAAGTTTACCACTTGGTTGTATCGTATTGCGCACAATGAATTGATTGATCATTACCGCCGCACTGGTACGCAAAACAAATGGCTAGACGGTGATAATCAAGACATTGAAATTGCCGAATTTGCTGATCATAACAGTCGACCAGATGCTGAAAAGCTCGAGCAGGCTCAGCAAGCAGCGCAGTTAAAAGTGTGCCTAGCACAATTGCCACGTGAGCAAAAAGAGGCGTTTTTACTTAAACACGAAGCTGATTTTACCCTCAAAGAAATTGCCGAACTAGCGGTAGAAACAACTGAAAATATCAAAAGCCGCATCCGTTACGCGCTAGCCAAGCTAAAGCAATGTATCAAGTATAAAATGGAGACTAACAATGAGCGATAAGTTAACCGATCATGATATTGCTTCACTTTATAAACGAGGTGCAACGGAGCAACCAAGCTTACAACTTGATGAGCAAATATTACAACATGCAGCTGAAGCCGCTAATGCTAACAAAGTAACCAATATTAATAAGCGCAAACGCTTTTACCAAACTTGGTATGGGCAATTATCTACTGCGGCATCACTGGTGTTAGTCGCGGTTTTATATATGCAAAATACTACTCAGTATCTTAAGCCGTCAGAGGCAATGAATGATCTACAAATTTTAGCCGATGAACAGACTGCTTTAGCACCTGCAGCCTCGTCTGAAATGATGCAAAACGAAGTGCTAGAACAAAAGCAGCTAGAGCAATTAAAGCAAACTCAAAGGCTTCAACGCAGTACACAATCTTACATGGCAGGACGGCAATTTGAGTCGCAAAGCATGACCGCTAAAAGCGAAGTATTATTAGAGCTTGAAATTATCACCGCAGAGGTAGCAAATAAATTTAAACGTATAGATACACTTATTGCTGATGGTGAAACAACCGCCGCTAAAGCTCAGCTTGCTGAGTTATTAGTAGCGCACCCAGAACTCAAGGTGCACTTAACTGAGCAGTATAAACAGCTATTACAGTAAAAGGTAATCTAGTTATGTTCGCTATATAGCTATATTTTTTGTTTTATACTACCATGTTCGCTATATGGCGAGTTTTTGGTGGCTGCGATGAATAGAATAGAAATAGGAAAAGCGCTTGCTCAGGCGCGAAAAGAAAAACAACTAACACAACGAGAAGTGCAAAAATTGACGAACATTAATAAAAGCACACTATCTGAAATTGAAAACGGTAAATTTACAGGATCATTGGATATCCTTGAGCGTTATACTCATTATTTAGATTATGAGCTAGCTGTAGTACCAAGAACTTTGTCTAAATCACGGTTACCTCGTTGGGATGAATTAAACGAGCTTTTTAGTGAGGATAGCTAGTGATGGCTTTTAACCTACCTGAAAAAGTACAAAAGTTGACAGTGTGTATAGATGACAAAGAGCTGGGTGTGCTAACTCATGATGCAATACACGATTATAAGCAAACGCAAAATGAGTTTAATCTATCATTAACTATGACTGAAAAAGGCATGGATGATAGTTATCGATCTGGTGCATTGCATCCTATTTTTGCGCAAAATTTGCCTGAAGGGCATAACCGTAGATACATTGCACAAAGGCTTGCTCGTTACGCCAAAGTTAACGACATGTACTTATTAGCTTTGCAAGGAAGTGATGGTATTGGCATGTTATCTTACCAAGGTGACTTTAAATTACCGCAAGTTGATAGCGTGTCACTTAACGATATTCTTACGTATTCGCATGCACAGCCTTTATTTCCGCAGTTATTAGAAAAATACTATCTCAGGAATACCTTGTCAGGAATGCAACCCAAAGTAAGTATTCCAAGTGTTGAGCGAACAGTTCATCAAAAAGATCTGATCGTAAAATCATTTGATGAAGAGTTTGAGCTGCTTACTGTTAATGAATATGTGTGCATGCAAGCAGCTAAATATTGCGGTCTAGCACCGCCAAATACGTATTTATCTGATAACCTTGAAACATTTGTGATTGAACGCTTTGATCGTGGTGAAAGTGGCACTCAGTTGCTAGGTTATGAAGACTTTACAACTTTGATGAAGCGCTCTTCAGATCCCGATGAAAAATATCGGGGAAGTTACGAAACTCTACTGAAAGCAACCTATTTGTACACGAATAATATGCTCGAAGTTGAAAAAATGTATAAGTACATTGTTTTCAGTTGTTTAATTGGTAACGGTGACGCCCATCTTAAAAATTTTGCGCTGCAGTACACGCCAGATATGAGCAATATTTTTGTTTCTCCACCTTTTGATATTACTCATACATTAATTTATCCAACCATTAATAATAAAATGGCACTTAATATTTGTAAGAGCAAAGAGTTCCCAGACTGTGAGCACTTAATTAAGCTAGCTAATCAAGGGTATATCGTAATTAGGAATGCGCAAGAGATTGTTGAATCGTTAGCTCAAGGGATTATCGAATATGTTTCGAGCTCACATGAAGCCTTGCTCTTAAGTGGTTTAAAAGAGTCGATTTTAGCTGGAGTTGATAAAGTGATGACTGCAACTTACAACTCAAAATCATATCGCCATGACAAAAAGAAAAAGTTTGAGTAATAGCAGAAATCACTTAATTCAATATTTACCAAGCGTAACTTGCTGAGAACATTATATTACGTGGTCGCCCAGGAAAATAACGGTCGCCAGTAAAGCTGGTGTAATCGGCACGCTCTGCATAGGCGGTATCAAATAGATTGTTAATGCGCGCGGTTAGTTTCAATTGTTCAGTCAGTTGCCATGCTGCGCGTAAATTTAGTAAGTCATGGCCTGCGTAACTGTGTTGGTTTTCAGGATCGGTAAAATAGTCACTGACATGATGCCACTCAATAGCAATTAAGGTGTTATTGGTGACTTGCCAGTTAGCTTGTAGGTTGGCTATATTACGCGGTGCTGTGTCTATGTCGTTACCGTTAATGTTTACTTCAGATAAAACTTGGTCATAGTCGTATGTGTGTATTGCATGGCTTGCTGCTAGGGCAAGTTGAATCGACTGAGTAAGTTGATAATCCAGCTCCAGTTCAATACCACGGTGCTGAGTTTGGCCATCATTAATGGTGAAAAAATTGCTGTCGCGAAAAATCACGTTTTGTTTATTCATCGTATACGCAGAGACTACATAGTGCAGTTGTTGATATTGCCCTTTGAGGCCCACTTCTAGATTGTCTGCTGTTTCAGATTCGAGATCAGCCACTTGTTGTTCGCGCTGTAGCTGATAAAGTTCAGCCGCTTGCGGCGCACGGTAACCGCGAGATAGGTTTGCATATAAATAATTATCAGCACTTAATTGATAACTCAAGCCAAGTTTAGGCGATGTATTGGTAAAGGTATTCTTACTACTTGGCGGGCGCGAGTAACGACAACCGCCAAATCCACATTCGCTGCCATTCTCGTCAGTGCGACCAGCCAGCATATTATTGGTGTAGTCGTAATCAAGCTGCTCAAAGCGTGCGCCTAAACTGATAGCGAGTTGCTGCCATTGCCAATCAAGGCTAATAAAAGGGGCGAGTAGGGTGCTGGTTACATCGTAATCGTAATGCTTACCTTGTGGCACAGTTGCTACTAAAAATGCTGAACCTTGAGTTGGCTCGTCTTGATATTGCAAAAAATCTGCACGGGTGTATTCGCTGTCTAGCCCTAAATTAACAGTTAATTCGTTTGAATACGCATGCTGCCAAAGTGATTGCACGCCAACGCCATTTTGGCTGTTTTCTTCAAGCGGTGTGCCCGGTAAAAAATGCTTAAAGAAGGTCATACTTTGATTGCGCACATACGGGGTAATGGTTAGCGTATCTTTTGCTGTTTGCCATTGTGTTTTTGACCAAAGCCGAAATGAGCGGGCTTTTCTAAATGCATCAGGATCAAAGTTTTGCTGGGCTATTTCATCGTTTTTATAGCTTTCAAAGCCTTCAATAAATCCGGCAGTTTTTTGATCTAAGTGGGTATAGCTCAATCCTGTTGTGACGGATAGATCATCACTTGTATAGCGATGGCGCAGATTGAGCTTTTCTTGGTCTACGCTTTCATCATCACGGTATCCGGTATCGCGAGTGATACTGGCATTGATACCAAATCCTTGATTGCCTAAATCTTTTCCGCTGCGCAGTTTGAATCGGTTGTAACCGTAAGAGCCTAAATCAACGCCGAGCAAATGTTCATCATAAGTGGTATCTGGGGTGATCACATTAATTACGCCATGCACAGCATTTGAGCCGTAAAGGGCAGAGCCTGGGCCTTTTAAAACTTCAATACGCTGCGCCATTTCGGTGTGCGCTTCAAACAATTCGTTAATATTGCAAAAGCCTGCCGCACGCAGGGGGATGCCATCTTCGGCTGTTAAAATACCGCCACAGGCGCCAGCGCCAGAAAGCACCGGAGAGCGCAGTGCGGGCAAATATTCTTGACCGTTACCATGTTGCACATTGGCACCTGCAACTTGCTTTAACACTTGCTCGATATGGGTCGGTGCGATTAAATCTAACTGTGCTTTAGTGATGCTGCTTATTACTAAAGGAAGAGGATCGGCGCGTACCTCAGCACGAGATGCTGTAGTGGTAATGCGTTCAATGTCGTTTTGCGCGGCGAAAGAATTAAAGGCTGTAGGTGTGATCAGCGCCAGAGATAATAATCGAGAAAGCATGAAAGCCCTTTATCTAAGATATTTCAAAAGGGCAGGATATAACCTTTTTTAGGAATTCTAAAGCTTTAGCGATAAACGCTTGTTAGTTTAATGTAGAGCTGTTTAGTTATTTGCTCGTGTTGTTTTAAAATTAACATAGCAGTTAGTAACATTAATAAGAAATATAAACTGCCACCACTGCTGCCGTCTTTATGATTAACATTGGCTATTTTGTCTTCTTTGACACGGGTTTTAAATGAACCAAGTTCAGCATCTAAGTTTGTGATCATGTCATCAACAGCTAAGTTAAAACTGCCTTGCGACTGCTCGTTTAAGGTTTCATCAATACCGACGGCTGTACTGCGTTGCTCTACTTTGTTAACTCCCGGAGCTCGAAACAGCATTTTTCTACTTTTCACATCGAAAACAGCTGTATCAACAAAAGTTTGTACGGTGTTTTCGTTGCCAGGAATAACGTATAACCCCACAATTGTTAAATATAAGAATGCAGCATTATTTTCGAGAGTTTGTGATACTTGGTCATATGATACCAGCGCAATAATATCAACGTCATATAATCTAGATACTTGCTCAAGAGTGGTAAATCCTTGACCTCCTTTTAAATAACTACTAGGAATAACTTCAATACGGTCAATGTAGTCATATTGCATAAACTGTTTTTTTACTTTCTCAAGCAAGGCAATTTCGTCGTTACTGCGAATGCCAGAGTCATATTGGTTAGGAATAAATGCGATACCTACAGTTGCGGGTAAGTTAAGCGTTGGTATGCTTGGTTGATGAGCCTGACGGCTTTGTTCATCAGGGTATAGAAAATCCACGAGACTACTTGAGCGAGTTTTTTGATTCGTATTTTGGCTGAGCATACTACTGCAGCCAGCTAACGAAGTAATTACAATCACCAAAACCAATTTTAGAGTTTTCATATTATTCCTTTTTATAATTAAGTGATCCGATGAGTTTGAACCTTGAACGATGAAAAAGTTCTCACTGTGCTATTTTAAGATAATGTTAGTTAGTACATTAGATTGCTTAATAAACTCCTCATCGTGGCTCACCAATATAAAGCTGCCAGTAAAATCAGCCAGATTTTGCGCAAGATGTTGCTTGTTAGCCAAGTCTAAGTGGTTATCAGGTTCATCGAGTAACAATAAATAGTCTGCGGCATTTTGCGCGGCAATTAGCATCGCTAACTGCATTTTCTCGCCGCCGCTTAATTGGCTAATTGGCCGATAAATATTCTCTCCCTTAAAGCCAATATTCGCAAGCAAATGGCGTACTGTTTGTTGTTTTAGCTGACAGTGTTTTTCTAATGCATTGCATAAAGTGTCTGTTGCTCCTAAAAAAGAGCTGTGTTGATCGATATAAAGCACTTTACTATTTAATTGAAGCGCTGTTGATACTGGTGAATTTGCCGAGTCATTAATCATCCTGAGTAATGTTGACTTACCGCTACCATTGGCTCCTTTTAGGTGTAACTTATCACCACTAAAAATTTGCAGGGTGATTGCTTTATTAGCGCTTGAAAATGGCAAAGTAAGTTTTTCAATAAATAGTAGGCGTTTATTGCTAGTCGGTTGCGTAAACTTTACTGTTTTAGCTTTACTATTTGGTAACTGCTGTTGAAGTGCTTGGCGTTTTTCGGTTAGGGCTTCGTGTTTGGCTGAGGCTAGCCGCTCAGAAGCGCCTTTACTTGCTTGGGCACTGTTTTTCTTAAAGTCTAACATCACTTTTGGTTGGCTGGTGGTGTTACGTTTTTTATTACCTTGTGCTGCTCTTTGTTGGGCTTTTTCACGATTAAGCTGGGTTTGCTGAAGGTGTTTTTGTCGCTCCTTGTCAAGGTTATTAATTTGCTTTGTAAGCGCAGTTTGTTGTCGTGTTTTTTGCTCATTAAAATGCTCATAATTCCCCGTTTCATAATGAACACCTTGGCTGCTGAGCTCAATAATAGCATCGCATTGATTAAGTAATTGGCGGTCATGACTTACTACAATTACTTGCCCTTTAAACGCATGTAATTGGTCAATTAGCCATTGCTTTGCTGATTGGTCTAAATGGTTACTTGGCTCATCTAAAATCAGTAAATCAGGCTTTGTTTGCAACGCGCAAAATAGCATTAAACGCCGCTGTTGACCGCCGCTTAAATGCTTAATTGGCTGGTTTAATGAGGTATCAATAGCAAGGGCTAAAAGTTGTTGTTTGTAATATTGCTCGCATAACCAATCATCATTGATTAGGTTAAAGTCAGCCTCATGGCAGCTTCCTTGTTCAATACGATTAAGGGCGGCTAACTTTTTATCAACTCCTAATAGTTGTGCAATTGTGGATGACGATGTTTGAAGGTGCTGCTCACTTAATTGTTGCTGTGAAATAAGCACGCGAGTACCACTAAATTCAACATGTCCCGTACTAGGTTGTTGTTGGTTTGCCAATATACTCAACAATATTGATTTACCGCTGCCATTAGCACCAATGATCGCGGTGAGCTTTTCATTTATTGAAAAACTAAGTTGTTTAAATTGAGTTTGGCCATCAGGGTGTTGATAGCTTAAATTGTGGATGTGTAATGTATGCATAATGCCTCTGGAGTGTTCAGGGCATGGCGCGCAAAGCAATTAAAATTAACTAGGTATCGTTAAGTCGATAGCAAGATATATGACGAATTTTGCGCCCACTAACCCTGTAAATTCAAAAAATAAAACGAATTTCAACAGGTGTTAGTTATTCATTAATGCGCAAACTCCAGTAAGGTAAGTGAGTTAATAATATACGAATATGTTGTGAGCTGTCAGCCAGTTTTTATTATTTATTCTCTTTAATATAGCTAACTAATTGTTTGTTAAAACACAAAACTGTAAGCACTCACTACCTTTACAAAGTTTACAATTCATTTCATCTTTCATTCAGGCTGACTTGTTAGGCTTTAGTTATTCACACAGATTATGCTAGGAAGTAGCTATGAATAAATTAATCCCTCTGTCTTTGGCTGTACTTGGTTTGAGCCTATTACCGTTTGCAGCAAATGCTAAGCACGAGCGCGAACATGATCGTTATGAACATCGCCATGAGCATCATCATGAGCATAAAAAGCACAGTAAAAAGTACCATAAAAAATATTATAAAAAACACCATAAGTCAGCAGATTATAAAAAGTTGCCGCCGGGTTTATACAAGAAAGTAGGCTACGGGCATGGCTTACCGCCGGGTTGGTATAAAAAATATCATCGCGGCGATCGCCTTGATAGAGATATTTACCGCCGTGGTCGAGTTGTTGAGCGTCATGACCGAAAGGGGATAATTTTACTGGAAGTTGATGATCAGCTAATTCATTTAGTGCATGACACTCGAGAGATTCTCTCTATTGTTACTCGTCACTAAATTTTTACCAAGTCACAACTTGATGTAGGGTTATTTAATTTACTTCATAACGAGTTCATGAATTATTGCTATTCTTTAAATGAACTAAATAGGGAGTAAAATATGAAAGCACTTCTATCTACTGCTTTGCTTGGCTTAGTACTTTGCAGCGGCGCAGCTTTTGCAAAAAATGATAACCATGACAAAGACAAAAATAAAGGTAAAGGGAGTTTACCGCCAGGATTACAAAAAAAAGTTGATAATGGTGGTCAATTGCCTCCTGGTTGGCAAAAAAAGTACCACAAAGGTGACAGATTAGATTACGATATCTATCGCCATGGTCGAGTAGTAAAACCGATAGACCGTGATGGTCGTATTACGATTGAAATAGACGATACCATCATTCATATGGTGCATGATACTCGCGAAATTTTGTCAATTTTAAGTCGTTATTAATAAAGGATTATTGAATGCTAATTGTGCTGGTAAGTATATTAAGTGTGTTATTAGTTGTGACACTTTTACCTATGTCTTTCAGCCAGCATTATTTAATTCGTAGTTGCGACTTTGTTCGTTTACAGGTTTTTTATCTTGCATTGGCTGGGTTGCTTTTAGGTGTTTATTTTGCATTAAGTGGACTATCGCCTTTGGTTGTATCGTCGCTAATCATGGCAACTGTAATTTTGCTTATTCAAGGTAAATGGATATATCCTTATACTTGGCTTGCTAAAAAAGAAGTGGCGCAAAGTCCCGCAGGCAGTGGGCATAGTATTCGTATTATGTCGGCTAATGTGTTGATGTCGAACACTCGCTACCAAGACTTAATAGATTTAGTCCATGAACACCAGCCAGATTTACTTATTACGCTTGAGTCAGATACTAAATGGCAACAGCAACTTGCAGCCATTGAAGAAGATTATCCATACAAAATATTTTGCCCGAAAGATAATCGCTACGGCATGCATTTATACAGTAAATATAAGATAAAAAAACAACAAGTATGTGAGCTTGTAGAAAACGATATTCCCTCAATTCACGTTCTATTTGAGACTGTAGAAGGTCTTGAAGTACAAGGTCATTTTATTCATCCTGCTCCTCCAAGTCCTACTGAAGAAGATACCTCTAGGCCACGAGATACCGAACTTATTTTGCTTGCTAAGGCTTTAAAGAACAACAAACGTCCAACAATTGTTGCTGGCGATTTAAATGACGTTGCTTGGTCAAGAAGTACCCGTTTATTTATGGAAATCAGTGACTTTTTAGACCCACGCAAAGGCCGAGGTTTTTTTAATACCTTTCATGCTGGGTATTTCTTTATGCGCTGGCCGCTTGACCACTTATTCCATAGCCATGGCTTTACTGTTAAACGTATAAAAAGGCTAGAAAAATATGGCTCGGATCATTTTGCTCTTTTAACTGAGTTAGTGCATAAGCCTGATAATAGTAACCAGCAACTAGATGACGACATGGATATTCAAAAGGCGGTTAATGAATTGCAAATGGAGAATACTTCTAGCCGAGAAGTGCCTACCTTTAATGATGAAGTAAGTAAAATATAGCTAATAACCGTTATTGTACACTTAACTTATTTAGTCATAAAAAAAAGGGCCAATTAAGGCCCTTTAGAGTATTTTTTATTGAGAGTTATTAGCTATTGATCATAATGGTTTTGATGTTAACAAATTCACGAATGCCAAAGCCGCCATGCTCACGACCATAACCACTGTCTTTAACACCACCAAATGGTAAGTTTGGCTGGGCCAGCCCATAACCATTTATGTTAACCATACCGGTATCAAAATGCTTTTTAGCAAGCTCAATGGCTTTCTTTTCATCTTTAGAAAAAATACCGCCGCCCAAGCCATAACGTGAGTCATTAGCGATACGCATTGCATCTCCATTATTCTTAGCTTTGATAAGTGAAGCGACCGGGCCAAATAGTTCATCGTCGTAGGCCGGCATGCCGGGAGAGAGGTTCTCAAGTAATGTGGCTGGATAGAAATAACCCGTTTGCTTAGGTATTTCGCCACCAGTCACAATAGACGCACCAGCCTCAACTGATTGCATTACTTGTTTATGAATTTTGTCTCTTAAATCCTCGCGTGCCATTGGACCAAGATCGGTGTTTTCATCCATAGGGTCGCCAACTATTAAGGCGTTAAATTGCTCTGTTATGCCTTTTTTAAACTCATCGTATAAGGCTTCTACTACCACAAAACGTTTTGCTGATACGCAGGTTTGCCCGTTATTAATCATCCGCCCTTGCACACAGGTTTTAATCGCAAGCTCTAAATCTGCATCATCAAGCACTAAATAGGCATCGTTACTGCCAAGTTCTAATACGGTTTTTTTAACGTGTTTACCAGCGTGTTCAGCTACTTTTTTACCAGTGCCATCACTGCCTGTGAATGTCACTCCACGAATTGCGCTGTGGCTTATTAGCTCGCTGGCAGTTTTGCCATCGATTAATAAGTTTTTAAACACATGGCTTGGAAAGCCTGCTTCAATAAACAATGCTTCGATTTTTTCAGCCATACCAAACACGTTACTAGCGTGTTTTAGTACAGTGGTATTGCCTGCCATGATATTAGTAACGGCATAACGTACAACTTGATATAGCGGAAAGTTCCAAGGTTGAATGCCTAATAAAACGCCTGTTGGCTGGTAGCTAATAACGGCGTGACCATTTTCCATTGGGCGTTCTTCATCAGCCAATTGAACTTGACCGTGCTCGGCGGTGTAGCGGCAAATTGCTGCGCAGAGCTTGACCTCTTGCAAACCTTGCTGATACAACTTACCCATTTCATTAGTCATAAGTGTGGCTAATGATTTTTTGTGTTGTTCAAACAGATAGGCTAGCTGGTTTAAATACTTGGCACGATCAGTGAGTGAAATATGACGCCAATCTAAGAAAGCCTCATGACTTTTATCTATCTCGGTTTTTGCTTGTGCTAAAGTAAGCAGCGTATATTCTGCAATGGGTTGTTCAGTACTTGGATTGATCGTTGTTACTGTATTAGTCATCATAATCTCCTTACGAATAGTATGTAGGGAGTGTGCAAAGCTAACACCAACTATGTATTAATTTGTTTTATATTTTTAATGTGCTGTAATTATTGGTTTTTTTATAATTTTTGATTCATTCTATTATTATTTTTAGTGATCATTTAGTTTTATGTCGGTAAAAAGTGCAGGCGACTGAAAAAGTTACAAGGAGTATGTTGTGGCGTTATCTTTTTTTAATACGCATTTAGCGCTTATTCAAGCGCCGATGGCGGGTGTGCAAGATTTTCGTTTAGCTGCTGCGGTGAGTAACGCAGGTGGTTTAGGATCATTACCCTGTGCAATGCTCTCAAAACAACAGTTAGTGAGCGAGCTTGATAAACTGACTCAAGCGACAAGTAATCCCTATAACCTTAACTTTTTTTGTCATACGGTCGGTGATTACACCAGCCAACAAAAGCAGCAATGGCATAATTTGCTAGCGCCTTATTTTGATGAGTATGGTATTGATGCTGAAAGTTTAATTGCAGGAGCTTCTCGTCAACCTATTAGTCAATCGGTTGTTGATATTATTGCCCCTTATAAACCCGCAGTGGTGAGTTTTCATTTTGGTTTACCTGAGCAAACGATTATGGCGCAAATCAAAAGCTGGGGCACTAAAGTGATTTCAACCGCTACCACTTTAGATGAAGCTATTTGGCTGAGTGAAAATGGCGCTGATGCTATTATTGCGCAGGGTTTAGAAGCAGGAGGCCATCGAGGGCATTTTTTATCAATGGATTTAAGTCTGCAGCAATCAACTGTGCAGTTAGTTCAAAACTGTGTGGCACGTCTTTCTTTGCCTATTGTTGCCGCAGGCGGTATTGCAACCGCTGATGATGTAGAGCAAATGCAAGCTTTAGGTGCAGCCGCTGTGCAAGTCGGGAGTGCTTACTTATTATGTCGCGAGGCACAAACCTCAGCGCTTCATAAGCAAGCAATTTTAAATCAGAAAACGGATAATACTGCGCTTACTACGTTATTTTCTGGTCGGGCGGCACGAGGCATTCAAAATCGTGTAATGAATGAGTTAGGCGCTTTGGCTATAGGTGTGCCTGAATTCCCTCATGCCAGTACCGCGATAACGGCACTTAGAGCAAGCGCTGAAAAAGCAGGGCGCGATGATTTTTCACCACTTTGGTGTGGCCAAAAGCATGTGCCTCGTGTTGATATGTCGGCGGTAGAGATCACTCATTTACTTATGAAAAAGTGATTGGTTTAAATGAGTCAAAGCCCTAACTTATTACTGCGTGATAGTTATCAATAATTAGTAATATGTTTGGCAATCTCTTTTAGTAAATAGGTTTCGCGCAGGATTGATAGGCCTTGTTTATCACTGGTTGCCAGCGTTCGCTCATTATGAGCAATGGCATCATGAATGTTAACCCATTTAGCAACCATGCCATTTTGTTGCTCATAATGCTCTAGTTGGGCTTGCCCTAATTGCGTATCAAGACTACAAAAATAGCAATAAGACTTTATATGGAGCACTGCAAAATCGTCTTTATACCAAGGGCGGTATTCTTCATAAAGCCCAAATTCACCGAGTACTTTGATGTTTTGTGCGCCAGTTTCTTCTTGTAGCTCGCGGATTAATCCTTGCTCTATGCTTTCACCTTCATCAATGCCGCCGCCAGGCAAGCTGAAATCTTCATAGCGGGCAGTGTACATTAATAAAATATCAGTGCCTTTTAAGGCGATAGCACGGCTCGTTAGGCGAGTAAATTGACGTGGTTCGCTGGCACTCACACTGGGATGAACGGTGCTTTTAAGTAAGCGCATCAGAATGTTCCTTAAAATTTAATTTAAAAATTATATCTCAAAAAAGATCTAAATCTATTTAGATAGCGTAAATTTCCAGTTAAGCATCGATTTTGTAGAATAAGGCAGTTAAGATGTGGGGCTGGGCAATGATAATAAGCATAGGGATTTATCATGTTAAACATACTGTTAGTTGATGATGATAGCGAGTTTAGTGATGTCGTTTGTCATATCGTAGAGTTTTTAGGACATAACATTAATACTGCTGCTAATTTAGCAGAGGCTGAGCAGTGGTTTGTAAATAATACCTTTGACCATGTATTGTTAGACTTTATGCTGCCTGACGGAAGTGGTTTACATTTGGTTGAGCATCTTAAAAGTATTGGTCAAAAACCAAAAATAACCCTTATTTCAGGTCATCCTTCAGTCAAAGGTAAGTTGGCTGAAATGTGTGAGCCTAACGTTGGTCATCTAGTTAAGCCCTTGCAGCGCGAAGATATTGAGCGCCTTCTCAACCCTAAAAAAACCACGGCTAAGAAAAAAGCCGAGCCAAGTATTAAAAAGCATTTTGGTACCTTAATAGGTGAGTCGCCGCAAATGCAGCACTTGTATACCATGATTGAGCGCGTCGCTAACACCAACGCCAACGTAATGTTAATGGGTGAAAGTGGTGCTGGTAAAGAAGTTGTCGCACAAGCGATTCATAATGCTAGCGCATGTACAGGACCTTTGGTGGCTACTAACTGCGGTGCGTTATCGAAAGAACTTATTGGTAGCGAATTATTTGGCCATGAGAAAGGCGCGTTTACTGGCGCTATTGTCCGTAAAGATGGGGTGTTTGAACAAGCAACCGGCGGAACATTATTTCTAGACGAAGTGACTGAAATGCCAATAGATATGCAGCCTAATCTATTGCGCGTGTTAGAAACTAAAAAAGTAACCCGAGTAGGTGGCAGTAAAGAAAGTGCGGTAGATTGCCGAGTTATTTCTGCGACTAACCGCTCATTAGAAGATTTAGCGCAAAATAATGTTATTCGTGAAGATATCTACTTTCGGTTAGCGGTATTTCCTATTGATATTCCACCATTGCGTGAAAGAAAAGAAGATATTGCCTTATTAGCCAATGCTTTTTTAAATCAATTAAACGAAGAAAACAACACTGACTTTCAATGGCAGACGGCACAATTAAAGTTACTTGAAAGCTATGATTGGCCAGGTAATGTTCGAGAACTGCGCCACGGTATTCACCGTGCTTTTATTATGAGTGATCCAAAAGGTAAAGCGATTACTTTGCCAGATAACTTAGAGTCACCATTTTCACGAGTGAATAAGCAAACTCAAGCAAATCAAGTGACTGCAGGGCAAACTATTGAAGAAGTTGAAAAAGAGCTGATCCACGCTACGTTGGAGAAAGTACAAGGCAATAAAACGCTTGCAGCACAAATGCTAGGTATAAGTACTAAAACTTTATACAACCGTCTAAATGCCTATGGTGGCATTGGCGAATATAGCTAAATTAAACTCAAGTAATCAACAAAGGGGTAGCATGGCTAATAACGATAAAATCAATAAGTTGATTCATGATGCACGCGGACCACTGAATCGTATATCGATGAATGCAGAATTGATCAAATTAGTGCTAGAAAATGATATGCCAAAAGAAAAAGCATTGGCAGCACTTGATAAAATAATAAGTAATTGTCAGCAATGCAGTGACAGCTTGGAACAAATATCGAATCTCGGCGTCGTTGAATAAGATAATATAAAAGGATTATAAATGAAGCTGCAAAAGCAACAAGGTAAGGTCAAGGTAACCTGGGCCAGTTTTATCGCGGTGCTGCTGTGTATTGTGGTGGGGAATGCGATTTTGGCAATGAATACCATTCAAAGCCTGACTCAAACCCAACAGCGTTTAGATGATACTAATATGTTAAACACCGCAATTGAGAAGCTTCACCTTTCAATTGTGCAGGCAGAATCAGGACAACGTGGTTACTTATTAACGGGCGATAAAGATTATTTAGCACCCTACAACGACGCTATTATGCAGCTCAATTCACAAGCTACACTGGTTAAAAATTTACGTACTGAAATTGCAGGCCAAGCAGATAAAGTAGCGCGTTTACTATTTTTGGTTGATGATAAAGTTGCGGTATTAACCAGAACCGTTGATTTAGCGTTAGCAGATAAAGAACGACGTGCCCATTATTTACTAGAGACGCATCAAGGCCGTAAGCTTTACGAACAAATTAGAGTGTTAGCTGATGAAATTCAAGATGCGGAATCTGCTTTTAAAACTGTGCAGTTTCGAAA
Source organism: Pseudoalteromonas sp. SR41-8 (assembly GCF_014163915.1). Lineage (NCBI taxonomy): Bacteria > Pseudomonadati > Pseudomonadota > Gammaproteobacteria > Alteromonadales > Pseudoalteromonadaceae > Pseudoalteromonas > Pseudoalteromonas sp. SR41-8. The sequence continues at coordinate 55,806 of NZ_JACJEE010000021.1, read as the reverse complement.
GTTAGGGCAAATTAAAAAAGAAGCTAAACTCACTTTTGCAATTACTGCCGTAACCAGTGCTTTATTGATCCTTGGTATGTTTATGCTCACGCGTATTAACTTACATACAGCGGCAAAATATCAGCAGGAACTTGAATATCAAAACGAAACACTGGCTAGTAAAGTGACCGAGCGTACACAAGAGCTGACCTTGTACTCTGATGAACTAAGTCGCAGTAACCGTGAGCTTGAAGAGTTTGCCTTTGTAGCGAGTCATGATTTGCAAGAGCCACTGCGCAAAATTCAAGCATTTAGTGATCGCTTAGAAACCATGTTTAAAGACGAATTGGGTGAAAAAGGTGTTGATTATATCGCGCGTATGAAAAATGCAGCGCAAAGAATGTCTAATTTAATTAATGACTTGTTAGAGTTTTCGCGAGTGACAACACGTGGTAAAGACTTTGCCGATACGGATTTAAAGCAAGTACTTGATGATGTGCTAAGCGATTTAGAAATTGCGATTAAAGAGTCAAATGCGCAGGTCAACGTGGGTGAAATGCCAGTAATACAAGCTGATCTGAGCCAAATGCAGCAGCTATTTTTGAATTTGATTTCAAATGCGGTGAAATTTAGACGTCCAGATGTGGCACCAATTATCACTATTGAGTATCAGCATCATACTGAATTTAATGATGATTATAATACAGAGCTGGAATGGCAAATCATTACAGTGAAAGATAACGGTATTGGTTTTGCGCCAGAATATACCGACAAAATTTTTGTTCCGTTTCAACGTCTGCATGGGCGTTCGCAATATAAAGGCACGGGGATTGGTTTATCCGTGTGCCGACGTATTGTAGAGCGTCACGGCGGTACGATAGCGGCACAAAGTGAAACCGGTGAGGGAGCAACCTTCATCATAAAACTACCTGTGGAAAGCGAGCTTTTCACATTGCAAGGAGAGGCTTAAATGCCATTTTCTAAAGTAAAGCCAATCACCATTTTAATGGCTGATGATGATGAAGATGATCGTTTATTAACGCAAGACGCACTCGCTGAAAGCCGTGTATTAAACGAGTTATACTTTGTTGAAGATGGTGTGGAGCTTTTGGAGTACCTAGAGCGTAAAGGTAAGTTTGAAGACAAAAACTCATCGCCACGACCTGGGTTGATTTTATTGGATTTGAATATGCCACGCATGGATGGACGCGAAGCGTTGCAAGCGATTAAAGGCAATTCAAACTTAAAAGGTATTCCTGTAGTTATTTTAACCACGTCTAAGCAAGAGGAAGACATGGTTAAGGGTTACGATTTAGGCGCGGCTTCATACATTACTAAACCAGTTACGTTTGATGGCTTAGTTGAACTAATGAAAACGTTAGGTAAGTATTGGGTGGAGTTTGTAGAGTTACCTAGTACGTTTAATGACTAAATAAAAAACTGGAGACGCTATGTTAGATAAGGCAACCAGACTGTTACTTGTTGAAGACGATGAAGATGATTATATTTTAACCTGTGATTATCTAGAGCAGCTGAGTTCGCATACATTTGATATAGAGTGGATCAGTGATCCCAAGCAGGCAGTTAAGGTACTGAGTAAAAATCAGCACGATATTTGCCTGCTTGATTACCGCTTAGGGGCTTCAGACGGCTTAGCAGTTTTAAAGCAAGCTGTAGAAAATGGTTTTAATGGCCCTATCATTATGCTCACAGGGCAATCAAACGACGCCCTTGATTTAGCCGCTTTGGATGCCGGAGCTGTTGATTACCTCGTAAAAAGTGAAATGAGTTCAAGTCGCTTTGCCCGCTCTATTCGCTACGCATTAGCCCGACGCGATGTTGAAGATGAACGCCTTGAACGACTCAAAGCAGAAGCCGAAAATCGTTCTAAAGACCGCTTTTTAGCACATTTAAGCCATGAGCTACGCACTCCGTTATCGTCAATCTTGGGCTATACCGAGTTGCTTATGCAAAGTGAATTTAACAATCATGCCAATAATGAGTTAGGGGTTATTTATCGTAATGGTAAGCATCTACTTAGCTTGTTAAATGATGTTCTCGATTTATCAAAAATAGCTGCCGATAAACTGGAGCTCAGCTGCAGTGATGTCAACCTTGATAGTTTAATGGCTGATGTGTTTACCTTAATGCGAGTATCTGCGCTGGATAAAGGGCTGTCGCTGCGTTTTGAGTCATTACAACCTTTGCCCCTTGTAATTAGTATTGATGCGACACGGTTTCGGCAAATTTTAATTAATATCATCAATAATGCGATTAAGTTCACCGAGCAAGGCGATATCATTGTTCGCGCATGGACAAAAGTTATTGATGGCCGTGAAATGCTGTTTTTTAGTATTAAAGATTCTGGAATGGGTATTGCCCCTGAGAAACAAGCACTTATATTCAAACCATTTGAACAAATAGCCGATGTAGAATCGCGCTCAGTTGGCGGCGCGGGGTTAGGTTTAGCTATTTGCTCTGAATTGTTGAGTCGTATGCAGGGCGGGATCACATTAGAGTCTGCTATCGGTCATGGATCTGAATTTACTATTTCAGTGTATCCGGGCAATATTCAATATGTAGAGCGCAGTGTATTAAAGCTCGATTTGACACCTAATATGCAGCAAAAAATGGCCCCCTGTAAAGTCAGTGGCCGAGTATTGGTGGTGGATGATTTACGAGATTTACGGGTGTTAGTTGGGCATATGATTTCTTCTGCTGGTGCAAAGGTTGATTATGCTGAACACGGTAAGCAAGCACTTGATAAAGTAACTAAAGCACAACAGCAAGGTGATCCGTACGACATTATATTTTTAGATATTCATATGCCGGTGATGGGGGGCAAAGAAACCACGATTGAACTTAGAAAAATGGGTTTTAAGGGGGCGGTAATAGCGCTTACTGCTGCCACGATGAAAGGTATACATAGCGAGTTATTGGCGCTGGGTTTTAACGATGTGATAGGCAAACCTGTTGATTCAAGCTTACTTTATCAGTGCTTAACTAATTACTCTATGGCGGCTAATAAGCCCGTTGATAAATTAGCGCAACCAGCGCGAGTAAAAAGTTGTGCGCGTTTTTTATTGGTTGAAGATGATGCAGATGCGGCGCAAATCACCCAGTTATTACTGGAAAGTTTAGGGGTTGAAACCGTTGTTGCAACTAGTTATGAGCATACTTTAGCAATTCTAAAAAATGACTCTCAATTTGATAAAGTGTTATTAGATATGCATTTGCCTGATGGCAGTGGCTTGGATTTAGCTCGTTATACAAAGCAGTATTATCCAGATCTAAAGCGAGTAATCGTCAGTGGTATACAGCCAGATCCGAAGCAAATTGAACTCCTTGAGATAGAGCAAGTATTACTTAAACCGATTAATTTAGCATTACTAACCCAACTTATTGAGGGTTAGTAATAATTGATTGACGCACCACTAATTCAGGTTCAAAAAGAGTTTGTAAAGCTGGGGTGGTTTTTTTATACACCTCACTTAAAATCCAGTTAGCAGCCATTTGGCCCATTTCGTTGATTGGGTAATTGACGGTACTAAGTGGTGGATACACATGACGGGTAAAAAATACGTTATCGTAGCCCATAATAGAAAGTTGCTCAGGCAAGATTAATGATGACTCACGAGCACTGGCCATAGCGCCGGTTGCCATTTCATCATTGGCACAAATTAGCGCTGTAAATTTTGAATTACCGTTATATAAATGCTGAAAGCCTGCGGTGCCGCTGTCTTCCATAAAATCACCTTGATATAGTAATTGCTCATTAAAACTAATGTTGTGCTCTGCTAGAGCTTGTTTGTGCCCTGCAAGGCGATCTTGAGCATCTTGTTTCCACAGTGGGCCGCTGATATAAGCGATATTCGTATGGCCTTGCTCTAATACGTGTTTAGCCGCTAAATAACCGCCTTTTACGTTATTTAAAATAATGCAGCGCGATGCTAGTTCGCGAATGTATCGGTTGATCAGTACAAAAGGAGTTTTCCCTTTGCTCAACTCTATTAAGTAGTCATCACTAATTGCTTCAACATGCAAAATTAAGCCATCACAATTACGACTAATTAAAAACTCGATTGCTTGTTGTTCACGTTCTTCGTCACTGTGACCTGCAGCAATGATCACATGCTTGCTTTGTTTACGAAAAGCGGTCTCAATGCCGCTCATCATTGGGCCATAGAAAGGGCCTTGTAGTTCGGAAACTAATAAACCAACACTATTTGAACAGTTAGATGCGAGAGATTGTGCAATGGAATTAGGCCGGTAACCAAGCTGTGTCATCGCAACGGTTACCTTTTTTCGCGTTGCTTCACTGACATTAGTATTATTATTCATTACCCTTGAAACGGTCGCTAATGAGACCCCAGCAAGTTTTGACACCTCATAAATGGTCGCCATGATATTCCTTGTTAAGTACTACTTCTTTGGGCTAAATCAGCGTTTATTTTCTCTAAGGTATTATTATCAAGAATATACCTTTTCATGATCAACGCGACAAGTACACTACCAATTGCAGGAAACAGTGTAAACGAGGTTAAAATACCGGCTTTAGTTGCTTCATTAAGCTCAGTGTTAGCCTGATAGCCATAGTAAGCCAGTAACCAACCAGCAATAGCTCCGCCCAGTGCAAGGCCTAGTTTAATAAAGAACACCACGCTTGCATAGACCAAGCCAGTTAGCCGATGGCCATTTTGCCATTGTCCGTAGTCAATTGCATCTGCCATTTTTGCCCATAACAATGGAGTTGCCATTTGGGTGAAAAAACACCATAAAAAATAGACTGCAAACGCGAGCACTAATTGGTCGTCAGATAAGAAAAATGCAAAACAGCTTATGGCCGCAGAGATGTATTGGAGATATATATATGCTGCTTTTTTATCAACCCGTTTACTCAGTGGTTGTGCGCAGGCGCAGCCAAGGATATTACCGATCATTCCCAAGGTAACAAATTGCGTAACTAAGTCGGCTTCACCAAGAACATATTTTACGTAATAAATTGCTAAAGTCGTACGCAGCACCATACTCGTGAGCAGCATAATGGCAGCACCACAGAGTATTTTAAAAGGACCGTTTTGCCACAACGTTGCCATTTGTGCTTTAAGGCTAAGGGTTTGTTGCTGTGGTGCAACCACGCGTTCTTTAGTAAAGCGAAAGCAGGTCAAAAATAATATCACACCGAAACAGCTCATCAGTATCATAGTAAGCTGATAGCCAAGAGCATTATCGCCTTTACCAAACCAGCTTACTAATGGCAATGTGCAAGCACTGACGAGTAAGCCACCGAGCATACCAAATACAAAACGATAAGATTGAATGGATACGCGTTCACTCGGATCGCGACTTAGTACTCCACCCAAAGCTGAATAAGGAATATTAATTGCGGTATAAACCAGCATTAATAGCGTATAGGTGACAAACGCGTAGATGACTTTTCCTGTCGCGTTTAAATCTGGTGTGGTAAAAGTAATTACACTAACCAGCCCAAACGGGATCGCGAGCCACAATAGGTAAGGCCGGTAGCTACCATATTTGGTTCGGGTTGCATCGGTGAGCGCCCCCATTAACGGATCGGTGATTGCATCAATAACTCGCACCACTAGGAACAGAGTACCAACGATGGCCGGAGAAATACCAAATATATCGGTATAGAAAAAAGTTAAAAATAGCATCACGGTTTGAAAAATGATGTTACTTGCAGTATCACCTAAGCCATAGGCTATTTTTTCTTTTCTAGTTAGCATAATTGGCACTCATGTTGTTATTATTTTTTGCGCTGTGTGAGCAATGCGCGATATTGTATTGCGCTCTCTTTTAGTATGCGTTGCTGGTTTTCATAATCAACATAAACGAGACCAAAGCGTTTTTCATAGCCGTATGCCCATTCAAAGTTATCCATTAAGCTCCATGCAAAATAGCCTTGTATATCAACCCCTTGCTCAACTGCGTCATGCACTGCATTGAGGTGGGTATGATAATAACTAACGCGCTCTGTATCGAGTACTTGGCCATCTCGTAGTGTATCTGCCATGGCCGCACCATTTTCAGTTACATAAACTTTAGGTAGTTGGTATAGCTCATTTAATGATACTAACAACTCAGTTAAACCTTGTGGATAGACTTCCCAGCCCATGTCAGTCACAGCTATGTTGTTGATTTGTGCTTCGGCAAACCAGTTATCATCAGTGTTTTTGTAGTGTATGCGGGTATAGTAATTAACGCCAATAAAGTCGATTTTTTGACTGATTATCGCCATATCATTAGCAGCTATATGGGGTTGCACTTCACTACTGAGGCTATTTAAAAGCGCCGGATACTGACCTTCTAAAACTGCTTTGATATACCACTGATTGTGATATTGATCGGCTAATAATGCTGCTTGTGTATCGTTTTCTGTCATTGGATAAGCTGGGCTGAAGTTAAGAACAATACCAGCTTCTATATTAGGGCAATTGGCGCGCAGTACTTGCATGGCAAGACCATGGGCTAACAATAAATGATGAGCCGCCTGACGACCTGCTTGTTGGCTTTTAATACCGGGTGCATGTACACCCACTTCATAGCCTAAATAGGCACTGCAAAAAGGTTCATTTAAAGTCGCATAAGAGTCAACTAAACCTGTCAACTGCTTGGTAACTAAATCAGTATAGTGAGCAAATGCATAGGCGGTGTCACGGTTTAACCAGCCACCGTTATCTTCCAAGTGTTGGGGTAGATCCCAGTGATATAAGGTGACATAGGTCTTGATATTGCGTGCTTTTAAAGCCGTTAATAAATCACGATAAAAGCCAATGCCTTGCTGATTAATACTGCCATCTTGATGCAATACGCGCGGCCATGAAATTGATAATCGGTACGCATCAACGGCTAAGTCAGCAATCATTGCGATATCTTGTTGCCATAGTTCAACATGGTTACAGGCTGTATCGCCATTGCTATTGTCGGTGATAGCCCCTGGTTGGTCACAAAAAGTATCCCAAATAGATGTCAGGCGTGCGTTGCGAGCTCCCTCAATTTGAAATGAGGCTGTGGCTACACCAAAGGTAAACTGAGGTTTAAGTAGCGCAGAGCTAGGCGGCAGAGAAATAGTTTTAAACACGATTAGGTGCATCCTTTAACATTCAGTTTTGGCAATTACTTTTACATTAAGCGCAGCATAGTTATTAAAATGGAAGCGCTTACAGAATATTTGTAAATAAATTGCTAATTTCGATTTATATGATATAAATGTAAGCGCTTACATTTTATGTTGCAACTATTATTTGCTTTTTTTAAGTAATGAAAAAGTACTTTAATAAACGTAACGAACTGATAATTAAAATAATTAGAGAGTTTAATATGGCAAACGTCACACACAATTTGGCAACGAATGAACATAGCCTACAACCAATGGGCAAACAAACGTTTGCTTTAACGTCGTTGACCACCTTATTTTTTATGTGGGGGTTTATTACGTGTCTAAACGATATTCTGATCCCCTATTTAAAAGGGATGTTTTCACTCAATTATACCCAAGCGATGTTAATCCAATTTTGTTTCTTTGGGGCTTATTTTGTGATGTCGATACCCGCTGGTAAGTTGGTGAGTAAAATAGGTTATCAATTTGGTATTGTGGTGGGCTTGGTGGTGGCAGCGGTTGGTTGTGCATTATTCTATCCCGCAGCCGTAGCGCATGTTTATGAGCTGTTTTTATTGGCGCTATTTGTACTGGCCTCGGGGATTACCATCTTACAAGTGTCAGCCAATCCATACGTAAGCGTACTTGGCGCTGCAAAAACAGCGTCGTCGCGTTTAACCATGACCCAAGCATTTAATTCGTTAGGTACTACGGTTGCGCCAATCTTTGGTGGCTGGCTTATTCTAACCGAAGTCAGCCAAGCAACCGCAGAGCAAGTTAAACTTCCTTATCTAATGCTTTCAGCAAGCTTGCTGGTACTTGCGGTTATTTTTGCTTTTTTAAAATTACCTAAACTTGGCAAAGCAGCAGATGCTGAGAGTGAAAATCAATATGTTGAGAACTTTATTGATTTAGGTAGTGTTTGGCAGTATCGCCATTTAATTTTAGGAGCCATTGGCATTTTTGTTTATGTCGGTGCTGAAGTCGCAATCGGCAGCTTTTTAGTAGGCTTTTTAACCTTAGATCATATTGCGGGTTTTACTGAGCAGCAAGCAGCACATTATATTAGTTATTACTTCGCTGGCGCCATGATAGGTCGCTTTATTGGTGCTGCCATCATGCAAAAACTCAATGCAGGTAAGGTATTGGCATGTCATGCACTACTTGCCATGGTACTGGTGTTAATGGCGATGACAGGACAAGGGGCATTAGCAATGTGGGCTATTTTGTTGGTCGGATTATGTAACTCAATTATGTTCCCAACCATCTTCAGTTTAGCCCTACAAGGCCTTGGCAAATATACCTCTCAGGGTTCAGGTATTTTATGCTTAGCTATTGTCGGTGGTGCAATTATTCCATTATTACAAGGCGTCCTAGCTGACAATTTTGGTGTGCAATTAGCACTATTACTGCCGATCGGCTGCTATTTATATATTACTTACTTTGCGCTATTTGGCTCAAAAGTAACAACCTCAACTCGTCATTGATAACTAGGTGGACAACATGACAATAACAAAACCACGTACTCTTTTGGTAATGATGATTGCAGCAATGGCGATGAATGGCTGTTCGCAATCAGAACAAACAGCAGCGACCAATGATATTTGGCCGATGATCAAAAGCGGTGTTAAAGACGATGCCAATATGGAGAAAAAAATTGCTGACTTGCTCGGCTCAATGAGCTTAGAACAAAAAATAGCACAGATGATCCAACCTGAAATTCGCGATATTACAGTGGAAGATATGCGTCAATATGGTTTTGGTTCTTACCTTAATGGCGGTGGGGCTTTTCCTAATAATAATAAACATGCCACGGCTGCTGATTGGATTGAACTAGCCGAAAAAATGTACCAAGCATCAGTAGATGATTCCCTTGATGGTAGCCGTATCCCAACTATGTGGGGAACCGATGCAGTTCATGGTCATAATAATGTTATTGGTGCGACGTTATTTCCACACAATATCGGTTTAGGTGCGGCTAACAATCCACAATTGATTGAAAAAATTGCTGCAGCGACCGCGCAAGAAGTGATGGTAACCGGTATAGATTGGGTGTTTGCACCTACCGTTGCTGTGGTACGAGATGACCGCTGGGGCCGCACTTATGAAGGGTATTCAGAAGATCCACAAATTGTTAGAGATTATTCAGCCGCAATAGTAAAAGGCTTACAAGGCGCAGTTGATCAAGACTTTTTATCAGATAAACGGGTGATCAGTACGGTTAAGCATTTTATTGGTGATGGTGGTACACAAGGCGGTGATGACCAAGGTAATAATATTACCAGCGAAGCAGAGTTATTTACCATTCATGCGCAAGGTTATGTGGGAGGCTTAGGTGCTGGAGCACAAACAGTTATGGCGTCGTTTAATAGCTGGCATGGCGAAAAAATCCATGGCAGTAAATATCTCTTAACTGATGTGCTAAAAGGCAAAATGGGTTTTGATGGCTTTGTTGTGGGTGATTGGAATGGTCATGGACAAATTCCTGGTTGTACCAATGGAAACTGTGCACAAGCCGCTAATGCCGGCCTTGATGTATACATGGTGCCTACTGATGCATGGAAGCCACTTTATGAAAACCTTATCGCACAAGTTAACAATGGCACAATTGCGCAATCACGAATTGATGATGCGGTAACGCGTATTCTGAGAGTAAAAATGCGTGCGGGTTTATTTGATAAACCAAGTCCTGCAAATCGTCCACTTTCAGGAAAAACAGAGGTCATTGGTAGTGCTGAACATCGTAAAATCGCAAAACAAGCAGTTCGCGAATCTTTAGTACTCCTAAAAAACAAACAACAGTTACTGCCGCTTTCGCCAAAAGCAAATGTGTTAGTAGCCGGTCTAGGTGCTGATAATATCGGTATGCAATCTGGCGGTTGGAGCATTACTTGGCAAGGTACGGGGAATCAAAATAGCGATTTCCCAGGTGGCACGTCGATTTTGGATGGTATTGAACACACTGTTAAGCAAGCGGGCGGGCAAGTTCAGCATGACTTAAACGGTGAGTTCAATACTCGTCCAGATGTCGCTATTGTAGTATTTGGTGAGCAACCTTACGCAGAAGGCAATGGGGATTTAGATAATCTTGAATATCAGCGGGGTAATAAAACGGATTTAGCGCTACTGCGAAAATTAAAGCAAGCCGGTATTCCCGTTGTATCATTATTTATTAGCGGCCGCCCAATGTGGGTAAACGCAGAACTTAATGCCAGTGATGCGTTTGTCGCGACGTGGTTGCCAGGTAGCGAAGGGGATGCAATTAGCGATGTGTTATTTGCAAATGTAGATGGCTCAGTAAATCATGATTTTAAAGGCAAGCTGTCGTTTTCTTGGCCGAATAACCCAGTTGATAACGAAAATCGTGGTGATAAAGATTATTCGCCATTATTACCGTATGGTTTTGGCTTAACTTATTCAGATAAAAACACCTTGCAAGATGATCTTGTTAAGCAAACAGGAATATCACAGCAGCTTGATGATTTAGTATTGTTTGAGCGCGCGGTTAAAGCGCCATGGAGTCTGCATTTACAAAGTGGTGAGCAGCAAAAAGTGATGGCAAGTAGTCGCGAATCAATCGGAGCTGTTAGCGTTAAAACCTTTGATAAAGACGTTCAAGAAGATGCGCGTGCAATTACCTTCAGCGGCGATGAACTAGCAGCAGTGCGTTTAAGTGCGGCATTCCCATCTGATTTACGTTCGTTTGTTGAAAAAGCAGGGCAATTACAAATGCAAATTAAGGTTGAGCAAAGTGCCGATGCCCCGCTTTGGCTTGGTATGCAATGTGGTGATGATTGCCAAGGTAAATTGGATATTGCTAAGCAGCTAAATGCAACCAACGAATGGCAGACTTTAAACATTGATTTACGGTGTTTTGCACAGCAAGGTGTTAATTTAGGTCAAGTATTTTCACCTTGGCAGTTAAGTACAGCTGCGCCATGGCAGGTATCGATTGCGAAACTCAACATCACCAGCGAGCATGTATCTACTGAGGTTATTTCATGCCAGTAATGCCTTTGTTGATCTTAATACCAGTGACATCGATCTAGATAAATAGCAATACGAAGTTAATTGCCAATAAACGTCATAAAAAGTAGTCTAGGCTGCTTTTTATTGAATAGGAAAGATCGAAATGAAACCAGTGAATCCATCAAAAGTCATTTGTATTGGTCGTAACTATGCTGCGCATATTGCTGAGCTTGGTAATCAAGAGGCAGACGAAATGGTGGTGTTTTTAAAGCCGCCAAGCGCGATAACAAATACCTTAATGTGTACTCATAAGGATGAGCAATTACATTTTGAGACTGAAATTTGTTTTCAAGTTAACAATGGCTGTTTAGCTGCTGTGGCGGTGGGACTGGATTTAACTAAGCGAGATTTACAGAGTAAATTAAAAGCCAGCGGTTTACCGTGGGAACGCGCGAAAGCCTTTGATGGCTCTGCATTGTTTAGTGAGTTTGTACAAATAGACGAACAAGCAATTGAGCATTTAAGCTTAACCTTACTGATAGATAATAAGGTGCGACAACAAGGCGGCGTTGAGTTAATGCTTTATAAACCTGCGGTTATTTCAGCCCAAGTTAGTGAGTTTATGACTTTAATTGATGGCGATATTATTATGACTGGCACACCTGCAGGGGTAGGAGCTGTGAACGCAGGAAGTAAATTTATTGCTCAGTTACACTTGGGCTCAGACTTATTGGTTCAGCAAGAGTGGTTGGCTGAGTAAGTTTTAATATCTGTTGTTGATATTGTTGATCAAACTCTGCAAAGGTATTTTCAAGCAATACACGCTGTGTTTGCTGGTACTTTGCAGACGGCAGTATGCTATTTGTTAGCACTCGATTTATTTTTTTTAAAGCATTATTAGCAAAATTATTAGGGGCATTGGTTGAGCAGCCAATCGCACCTAAAACCAGCTTATCGGCGTGATCGGCAATAGGTAAGGTTACTACATTATCAAATTCGCTGAAGCGGTTGTAGTAATCGGCTAAAAAAGGATAGTCGATAGTGTAATCAATATACCCATGATTGAGCCGATTGATCACCGAGCTGCTTTCGTTTTCACTGTTCCAACTTAATGATGTATGTTGGTCGCTTTTAGTATTTCGAGCGATGGTATTTAACTCTGGAGTAAATTTACGCGCAGCGGATTGACCAAAAATAAATTTATTATCTGTCAGTAGTTTAACTAAATTTATCGGTGAACTGTGTTGTTGGCTAATTACTTTCGCTGTTTTAGCTGAGGCAATGATAGCAAATGGTGGGTACACCGTAGTTGGCACCGAGTAGAACACTCGCGGGGTGTTAACTTTACGATGGATCATACAAGGGAAACATGCTTGTTGACCTTCATCGAGGTACTTACCTATACGTTTTTGCGGCAACATGAGGCGGGTATGCTTTATATCGGGTAATTCACTGATGAGCTGTTCGACTAAGTAATCACATAAGCCACCATCGGGAGTTTGTGCTGTTTTGGCCAGATGAAAAGGGGCTGTATTGCTTTGTAGCCAAGTTATATGGGTTACTTCATCGGTAGTATTAGCAAGTACATAGACGCTTGAAAAAAAAGAGAATAATGCAACGATGTAATAGACAATACGCATAGCTATATTTACTTTATCCGCTAACAATTTAAATCGAGTATACAATAACTAATATTTTGCGCTACTAAAGACTGGTAAGTTATTACGGTAAGTTAATTTTTTAATACTTTAGTGGTGTTTTTTTGATTCACTATTTGTGAGAAGTCGTTTTTCAAGTATTTTAATCCGGTGGAAAGCCCAAGCATTGATAATGATTGGGCTTTATTGATTAAAATGGCATTGGGTATTGCTTAAATACATTACCGATATCAGTTAGAGCTTGTTCACTTAATTCGATGTTGAACGCGGCAATGTCATCTTTTAGTTGTACCAAGCTGGTTGCACCAATAATTGAAGAAGTAACGCCATCAACTTGGTCACACCATGCAAGCGCCAATTGTGCTGGGGTTATTTGGTATTGCTGGGCAATTTCAACATAGTGGCTGATTGCTTGTTGAGATTGCGCTGTGTCACGGAATAAACCATTACGCTGCACCAGTGTCCAGCGGCTACCATCGGGACGTGCGCTATTTAAATATTTACCACTTAACATACCGCCTGCTAAGGGTGACCAAGGTAAATAAGCAATATCTTCGTGAATACATTGCTCTATTAGATAAGGCCAATCTTTAGCGTGTAATAAACTAAATTCATTTTGAATAGAGACCATGCGCGGTAAATTATGTTGTTCACTTAACCGTAAAAATTGGCTAATACCCCATGGCGTGTCGTCAGAGAGACCACAATATTTAATTTTACCAGCTTTAACACAGTCGTTTAAACCTTCAAGAATATCGAGCATACCCGCTGTGTGTTGCTCTGTATTAGCGTCACTAAAACGGATCATACCTGGCCAATGTTTGCTAAAGTGCGGTGATTGACGATTCGGCCAATGCAGTTGGTATAAATCAATTACATCGGTTTGTAGGCGTTTTAATGACTCGTCAACGGCATGAACGACTGCTTGACGAGTAATATCGCCGCCATCGCGTATCCAAGCTAGGCCATTGCCAGCAATTTTAGTGGCGAGCACAATATCGTCTCGCTTACCTGGATTACGCGCTAACCAATTACCGATAATTTGCTCTGTCTTTCCGTAGGTATCAGGAGTGGGAGGTATGGCATACATTTCTGCAGTATCAATGAAGTTTACGCCATGCTCTAAGGCATAAGCAATTTGCTCATCAGCATCTGCTTGATTATTTTGTACGCCCCACGTCATGCTGCCTAAGCATACACGAGACACATTTAGACCACTGCTACCAAGTGGGTTGTAACGCATAATGATTCCTTACTTTTATGATTCTCGGCTGTACTTATGTAATGCAGCCAATAATGGCTCACTTAATTGTGCTTTTTTACCCGTTTTAAAATTAAACATCACCACTTGCGATGACCCTAATGTAGTCAAGGCATTTTGCGCTTGGCTAAATACGCTGTAGTGCATCATAAAACGGTCTTTTTGAATATCACTGATGGTAACGCCTACCAACACTGTATCAGGAAATGTGACTGGGCGTTTATAACGCGCGTTATTTTCACTAATCACAGGACCAATACCTGTTGTTTGTAAATCTTCGAGTAAATTTATTTGATTAAAAAAATCAATTCGAGCAGTTTCGAAATAACGAAAATACACCACATTATTTACATGTTGTAAGGCATCCATTTCTCCCCAAGCAACATTAATTGCTGTATGGATAGGATGTTGTTCTATAAATGATTGCATATTCTACAGCTCTTTAAAGTAAAAACGTAGATTAGCAATTGGTGCTGTTTAGCTCAAGAAAATTAGGAAAACAGTGAAAATGTGCTAGTTTTAGTAGTTCACGGTTACGTAAATGAATACTTTAATCTGATTTAAAGGAGCTAATTATGAATACAGTGACAGCAAAAATAATGAAACGCTTAGCGCTACTGGTGGTGATCTGTTTGGCATTCGTTTGTTATGTGATGGGCAATGCTTCTGGGATGGTGATACTAATCGTAGTTGGTTTTATTTTAGAAGGTGCTTTTTGGTTATTCGGTGCGAGGTTATTTAATCGTAAAAAGTCTTCACAGCAAGAATCATCGAGCTGATGACTTGCTAATAAATCAAACTTAATGAATAATAACTGTTCATTTGTACAGTGCTTGGTTTGAGGAATGAAAAAGTTTATTCATATTGACATGGATTGCTTTTACGCAGCGGTCGAAATGCGCGATAACCCCGCGCTTGCTAATGTACCTTTGGCAATTGGTGGCAATAGTCGCCGTGGAGTGCTCTCTACAGCAAATTACATCGCCCGCGAATACGGTGTGCGCTCTGCGATGTCTAACTACCGTGCTAAACAATTATGCCCAGATTTAGTGATTGTACCAGGGCGTATGCAAGTTTATAAACAAGCCTCTTCGCAAATTCGTGCTGTATTCCAGCGCTATACCGACCTTATAGAGCCTCTTTCTTTAGATGAAGCTTACCTTGATGTGACTGAAAGTAATGCATGCCATGGTAGTGCGACCTTAATGGCAGAGCAGATCCGCGCCGATATTTTTGCAGCCACCGGTTTAACTGCTTCGGCTGGAATTGCGCCGATAAAATTTATTGCCAAAATTGCCAGTGATGAAAATAAACCGAATGGTCAATTTGTAGTATTGCCTGAGCAAGTGGATGACTTTTTAGCGCAATTACCTTTGGGTAAAATACCCGGGGTCGGTAAGGTTACCCTTGAAAAACTCAATTTAAAAGGCTTATACACCGGTACTGATGTGCGCGCTAAAGGGGTTAATTGGATGCAGCAACACGTTGGTAACTTTGGGGTCTCGCTGTATCAAAAATGTGCCGGTTTACATATTGGTAAAGTATCCACAGAACGTACCCGTAAATCGCTCAGTGTTGAGCATACCTATGAATATAATAAAACCAGCTTACAAGCGTGTTTAGAACAATTGCCAATATTATTGGCTGAGCTTCAACGTCGATTAACAAAACAGCAATTAGAGCAACGTATAAATAAACTCAGTGTCAAAGTCAAGTTTGCTAATTTTGTGGTGACATCGGCCGATCAAACTTGCCACCGACTTGATGAAACTATCTTGGCTGAGCTGCTGAGCAAAGCATATCAACGTGGCTTGCAGCAGCCAGTGCGGTTACTCGGTGTAGGGGTCGGTGTTAAAAATGAACCGCAGCAACATGTACAGCTGAGTATATTAGATTAAGATACTGCGCGCTATTTGCTTCAACAAATGATAAGTGGGCAGTGAGTAACTGCTGTATTTTACACTGTAACTCCAAGTTGCCAGCGTTATGTTAGCTCGTCGTACATTGCTGGCAATAGCTATTTAAATCAATGATAATAAGTTCCTACGTATTTTGACAACAGGACCTTTTTTTATGGCATATCCTCACGCAGTTGCAGCCCCGCAATTAGATAACGCAAAACATGATGCGCTTATTATTATTGCCGATAACTTTTCTGAGTTAGACGACCCGAATCTAAGCCAAGCTATTAAAGCGCAAATGGCGGTTGATGCACGTATTGGTAAGCAAGTCACGCTGCTTGTTGTTGATTCTAAAAGGGTAATTTTAGCGCCGACAGGTCCATTAAATCGTGATTATGACGATGTACGTCGTTATTTTGATGCAGCTAAATTGGCTATCAATGAAGCTAAAGCATCAGGCAGTACAAAACCTGCTATTTACTTACCACAAGCAAGCCAAGATAGCCGTTATCAGTATGCCTTAGAAGTTGCTTATCTTGGTGCTTGCCAAGCGTTGTGGCAGCCGCTTGAGGCACGCGAGTTTCATGGTGAAAGCATTGAACCGATCACTCAAATAGCCTTGTTTGGTGCTAATGAGCAAACAATTAAAGCAGTGAATGCCATTGCCGCAGGGCAGTATGCTGCTCGTGATTTATGTGGCACTGAGCCTGAGCGTATGGCGCCACCACGTTTTGCTGATTACTGTGTAGATTTATTTAAAGGCAGCAAGGTCAATGTTGCAGTGATTGCAGATATTGCCACGATTGATAAAGAGTACCCGATGATGAGTACCGTGGCTCGCGCTTCATATGCGGTTGAGCGTCATCACCCTCGTGTTGTAAAACTTGAATATGTACCAGAGGGCGAAGTAACACGTACCTTAATGTTTGTCGGTAAAGGCTTAGTATATGACACCGGTGGTGCCGATTTAAAAGTGGGCGGGCATATGGCCGGTATGAGCCGTGATAAAGGCGGCGCAGCCTCTGTTGCTGGTTTTATGAAATCAGTGGCAGACTTTCAACCACAAGGCGTTAAAGTTATTGCTTACTTAGCGGTAGTTCGTAATTCAATTGGTTCTGATTGTTTTGTACCAGATGAAATTATTACTAGCCGTGAGGGCGTACGTGTTCGCATCGGTAATACGGATGCAGAAGGGCGCTTAGCTATGGGGGATTTACTCAGCGAGATGAAAGATTTAGCAAAAGGAGAAGTTAATCCTGAAATCTTTACGGTCGCAACGTTAACCGGACATGCAGCTCGTGCAATGGGACCTTACAGTGCATACGTTGAAAATGGCCCTGCACGTGCGGCTAATATTTCTCGTAAGCTGGCTGACAGTGGTGACTTATGGGCTGATGGTGCAGAAGTTTCTCGCAGCCGTCGCGAAGACTATGACTTTATTAAACCGCGTACTTTAGCTGATGACGTATTATCAAGTAACAATGCAGCATCAGCAGTTACCGCACGTGGTCATCAGTTCCCTATGGCATTTTTAGCTATTGTTGGTGGCCTTGATAAGCATGGTTGTGAGTCAGCACAGCCTTTACCTTATGTGCATATGGATATTGCCGGTAGTGGTGTTGAAGGTGGTGATTGGCAGCACGGTAAACCAACTGCAGCAGGCTTAAGCAGTTTATTTGCTCGTTACTGCTTATAATAAGCAGTATTAAATACAACAGCCCCGTCATATAAAATGACGGGGCTTTTTTGTAATTTGTTTTTGTTAATTAATCTAATTTAAAGCGATTAACCACATCAGTTAGCTGTTGGCTACTGTGTTTAAGATTATCGCTTGCACCAGAAAGTTGTGATGTATTGGCCAGAGATTGTTCGGTTGATTGCGATAGTTCATTAATTCGCAAATTGACTTCATCCGCAGCACTTGATTGTTGCTCAGTCGCACGGGCTATTTGACCATTCATATCGGTGATAACCGACACCAGACGTTCAATTTCAGTTAATGAGGTATTGGCAGAGCCAGCTTGTTGTACTGTGCTGGTGGATAATTGTTGGCTAGCTGTTACCGCCTCTACAGCCGCCTGTGCGCCTTTTTGTAATTTGGCTATCATCGCCTGAATTTCGTCTGTGCTCTTGCCTGTGCGACTTGCAAGAGTGCGTACTTCATCAGCTACAACGGCAAACCCTCGGCCTTGTTCGCCAGCACGTGCCGCTTCGATTGCAGCATTGAGTGCCAGTAAATTGGTTTGCTCCGCAATACCGCGGATCACGTCTAGTACCGATCCTATATTATTACTTTCTTGAGCTAAATCAGCGGTAACTTGACTCACAGTTTCAATGTTTTTGGACAGTGTTTCTATGGATTGAATTGTTTTAGCAACGACTTCTTTACCTTCAGATGCATTCACCGCGGCTTGGTTAGCGGCTTGTTCAGCCGCTTCGGCATTGCGACTTACATCATGAATTTGGTGGGTCATTTGCTCCATTGCTGCAGCGACTTGCGTTGAGCTATCGTTTTGCAGTTCAATAAAAGAATGATTGGTTTTACTCGCATCATCCACTGTTTGGGCATGCTGGTTAACATCATTGGCATTATTTGCCACTTGTTTAAGTGACTCACGCATTTTGGTAGTAAATAAATTAAAGTGGCGAGATAATCGTGATACCTCATCATTACCATTTTCATCTAAGGTTTGGGTTAAATCCCCTTCACCTTGAGAGATACTTTTCATCATATTTGCAGCAAGCCGAGTTGGCAGTAAAATACTTCTGGCGATTAAGTAACTTAAACTAATTAATAGCAAAATAATCACTGCGGCATTGAGAATAACTAAATTCCGTAAGCTGGCAAAAGCGTTATCAATAGTATCAATATAAACACCTGAACCGACTATCCATTGCCACGGGGTAAAACCTTTCACATAGGCTATTTTATCAACTGGTTGATCTTTACCTGGTTTAGGCCATTTGTAAGGGATAAAACCTTCACCACTTTGCTTAACTATTTTAACCATTTCAACAAATAACGGTACGCCATCTGGGTCTTTACTGTTGCTGAGTGATTTACCGTTTAATTCTGGTTTAAAAGGATGCATAACCATGGCTGGCTGAAAATTATTGATCCAGAAGTAATTGTCATTGTCATAGCGAATACTAGCTATTGTAGCTAGTGCACCTTGTTGGGCTTGTTGCTCGGTGAGTTCGCCGCTTTGTTGTAATGAATGATAATGGGTAATAACGCTATAAGCAGCTTCAACCAGATTTTTAGTTTTCGTATATTGGCCTGCTTTGAGTGAACCATATTGCTGAGTTAAACTAGTAATACTTAAAAAAAGTAAACCAACAACGACCAAACTTACCAAAATAGCTAAGCGCTGAAAAATAGTAAAACGGCGTAGGTACGACATAAAAAATCCTTTAGAAGTGCTCGCAGAAGGCGCGCATATATTAAGCGTAGTAAATATTACTTTAAAATCTAGTTAACTGTTCCTTGTTTTGGTCTAAAGTTTTTAAATAAATAGGATTATCATTAAGTCAAAAAAAAGGCTGATTTTTCAATCAGCCTTTATGCGGTCATTACTGATTTACTCTACATCAAAATGACGATTAAAGAAGTTAGTGATTGTTTGATGCAAGTGAGTTTGCACTTGTTTACCCCGTAAGCTGTGCTTGGAACCAGGATAAGTCATCATTTCAAATTGCTTTTCGTTATCTTGCAATTGTTTAAATAACTTAGTGGCATGGGTAAACAATACGTTATCGTCGGCCATACCATGGTAGATCATTAATGGCCCTTTCAAGCCATCTGCGTATGGAAATACCGCACTGTCTGCATAGCCTTTGGCATTTGTATCAGGATGTCCTAAATAACGCTCGGTATAGTGAGTATCATACAGTGCCCAATCAGTCACTGGCGCTCCAGATACGCCTGCTTGAAAATAATCACCAGCTTTAAACATGGTCATTAATGCCATATAGCCACCGTAACTGTGACCATAAATACCAATACGTTGTGGGTCAACATAATCAAGCGTACGTAAAAATTCGACGCCTTTTATTTGATCAGCCACTTCAACCACACCTAAATGTTTGTAAATGGCATCTTCAAACTTTTTACCACGATTATACGAACCACGGTTATCTAATTGGAACACTACATAACCTTGCTGTGCCATATATTGGAAATATAAGTTCTTGCTGCGCCAACTATTGGTTACGCGTTGTGCGTGTGGGCCGCCATAGACATTGACAAGAACAGGGTGTTTTTTACCATCATTTACCGTTGCAGGTTTAAATAAACGATAGTGCATCTCTTGACCATCATCAGCAGTCAAAGTGCCATATTCAGGCTCAGCTAGATCAGTAAGATAAGGAGTTAGTGGATGGTTTTCATCAAGCTTATTTTGTTCTAACCAAGTAACAAATTCACCGTTTACTTTACGCAGTGCAGCTGAGTTTGGCTTGTTGACCGATGAACTGTTATCAATAAAAGTTTTACTGTCTTTTGCCATTACCACATTGTGATAAGCACCTTGCTCAGTGATACGTTTAATATCGCCCTTTTTAAACAGTGGAACACTGTATAGCTGGCTTTCCAAAGGCGTGTCTTTGCGTCCGGCAAAGTAGACAATGCCTTTTTTCTCATCAATACCTTTTAAGCTATCAACCACCCAGTCACCATCGGTGATCTGACGCACTAACTTACCATTGGTACGATATAGATATAAATGCTTAAAGCCATTGCGCTCAGAGGCCCAAACAAAATGTTTTTTGTCTTTCAAAAACTGTAGATCAAAATGTAAGTTGATCCAGGTATCACTAGTTTCTGTTAAGGCGACTTTTTGCTCTGTTGTTTCGCTGTTATAAAAGCGCAATTCTAAGTTGTGCTGTGAGCGGTTTTGCCACTGATATGATAGGGTTTTGTCATCTTCTAACCATTTTGCACGGGCAATGTAAATGTCTTCGTCTTTACCTAAATCAACCCAATCAGTTTTTTGATTATCGAGCTTAACCACACCAAGTTGAATTTTTACATTATTAGTGCCGGTAAATGGGTAGCGTTGGTTAAACAGTTTCACTTCATCAGCGTAAATTTCATTGCGGATAGCTTCTTTAACTGGGCTTTCGTCAATGCGAGTGAAGGCTATTTTTGATTCATCACCAGACCACCAATAACCTGTCATTCGGCCCATTTCTTCTTGCGCGACAAACTCCGCCATGGCGTTTTTGATCACACCGCCGCCATCTTTACTCAGCTGAATTTCTTTACCTGATTTAAGATTTAGCGCATAAAGATTTTGCTCACGGACAAACGAGACAAAGTTTCCTTTTGGTGAAAAGCGTGCGTCGGTTTCAAATGCCTCAGTATCGGTCAGTTTACGGCTTTTTCCTGCTCCTAGCTCGTAATAATAGAGGTCACCATTAAGTGGAAATAACAAGGCTTTACCGTCTTTAGACCATTTGTATTCTAAAATACCTTTACCAAAAATACGTTGGCGCTCACGGCGTGCTTTTTCTTCGTCTGAGAGGTTTTCGGGGCCTGAAAAAAGTTTGGCAGAGTCGACTAAAATACGATTTTTGTTATCTTTTAAATTATATTCCCACAAATCATAACGGTTGTAATCGTCGCTTTTACCTTGCAGGTAGGTAACTCGGCTACCGTCTGGTGAAAACTTAAGCTGTACAGGTGCTTTACCCGCTAAACTTGGATCATCAAAAATACGTTCTAAAGTAAGAGGCTTAGCTTGCACTGTGATGGCTGTTGCCACCAAAGGTAGCAAGTATGAGAGGTGTTTAATTTTTTTTAACACGTGTTTACCTTCGCTCGAATAAAAACTGCAACGATGGTAAAGCCAAGCGTGGGCAACTGCAACTAAATGCTATAAAGTAGCGAAAATGTAATGCACTTAATTTGTAAGGAATAAAAATGACCGTTGAATTCTCTTTAGCCCCAGAACTTGCACGTGATTGTATTGAACTGGCCGATTGGCCATTATGCAAAGTGTTACTTATGAATGATAGTCAATACCCGTGGTTTATTTTAGTGCCTCGTAAAGCGAATTTAAAAGAGAGCATTGATCTAAGCGAGTCTGAACAGCTATTGCTAATGCAAGAGTCAGCGAAGTTAAGTCGGCTCCTCAAGGAGGTACTTAACCCAGATAAACTTAATGTCGCAGCGCTTGGTAACATGGTTCCACAGTTACATATTCATCATATTGCCCGCTATAAAACCGATGTCGCATGGCCTGCGCCAGTATGGGGGAAGTATCCCGCCGTGCCTTACAGTGAAGAGCAATTGGCACGTTTAAAAACACATTTTTAATCGTGGTTGAGTGTTTATATAACAGAATTTTATCATGGAATTATGACTTTTAGTTGGGTGAAAATAGACTATGCTTAGGGTCACTAAGTCGTGGCTGTTTATTACATTCAGTATATAAGGATTGCAAACTAACGGATGAAAGCTTTAGTATTGTTTACCTTGTTAATTGTATTTTCGCATCACAGTGCAGCAAATACATTTTACTTTGTTGGTACCACCTTTCCGTCGGTACTTGAAAAAAATGAACAAGGTCAAATAGAAGGCTTAGGCGCCGACATCGCAGGTGAGATTTGCCTGCGTTTAGGTTGCCAAATTAAAATTGATATTTTGCCATTTAAACGGGCGCTAAAAATGATTGAACTTGGCAAAGCTGATGCATTTATAGGCCCTTATAAGTCGGCTATTAGAGAGCAATATATGGTTTATAGTGAGGCTGCTTTCTATCAAGATCCGCTGGTTTTTTATGTCAAAAATAGTAATGAATTCCAGTGGCATAATAATTTAGAAACATTAAAAGAGTTATCGGTAGGATTAACAAGAGGTTGGAACTATGGTGACGATTTTGAGCAATATAAAAGTCAGTTGGAAGTTTCTGAAGTGGGTACTGTAGAAGCCAGTTTTTTGCAATTAATTCATGACCGTGTCGATATTATAGTGACTCATCCAAGAGCCGCACAGCCCGTTATTAAGCAGTTAAGTTTAGCTAATCAAGTTAAACAGTTACAACCGCCATTAATTGTTAATAAAGGCTATTTTGGTTTTTCAAAAAAACGTAATTTAAATGAGTTTATTACCTTATTCGATAAAGAATTAAATAATATGATTGCTAATGGTGAAGTAAAAAAAATGAGTGAAAAATATGGTTTAGCATTCCCGTAATAGCAATATTGAATTAAAAAAGGCGTTTTAGGTGAGCCCCTAAAACGCCTTTTTAGTATTAATTATATTATTCTAAACCTAACTCTTTCTTACCTTGTTTAAATGTGACATCTACAGGGATATTAGCTTGGCTTAGTTTTTCTAAATCTTTAGCAAGTTCCACTTTGATATCACCATGTGTGGCAATCAGTTGATCAACTTTCTCATAATCACCATCACCTTGTAAGGTTAAGATCAAACCAGATAGCTTGGCCATTGCTTGGCCCATTTTTTCCATATTTACGCTGTAAAGGCCTTGCTCATTTTTAGAGAATGCACCTTCTTCTGCGAAAAAGTTAAAGCGGATCATATTTGCTTTACCATGGGCACTTGATGCGCCAAAACGCACTGAGCGGAAAATACCGGCCATAAAAGTGATGTAATAATCTTCAAGTGTTCCCTCTGTTATCTCACCTTTTTTGAGTAACTGCTCAACCATGTATAAGCCTAAGATATCGGCTTTGCCTTCTTCTAAAGCACTGGCATGTTCTTGTAAAGACTGACGAACAGTGCCTTTACCTGTGATAGTATTTTTTATCCCTAAACCATGAGCGACTTCATGGAACATGGTATTGGCAAAAAATGCATCGAAAGTAATGTGTTTACGTTGCTCAGGAACAATTAACTGCTCAGCGATTGGCACCAATATTTTATCAAACTTAGCGCGCATAGCATTTTTCAGTTGTAAACGGCGAGTGCCTTTTTCAAGTTGTACTTGTTCGTCATTTGGTAAGTTAATAGCAATAGTTTTACTGCCAGCATTAGAATGGCCTGCGTAGTAAACAACATCATATGCATTTAAGTCCGCATCAGAGCCTGGCACTTCTTGTTTGTATTTGCCATCAACAGGGAGGCCTTTTTGTAGCTCTGGTAAAAATGCTGCAAATTTAGCAAGGCGCTCTGACCATGCTAAATCTTTCACTAATACATACGATTCGAAGGCTGCGCGAGAGCCGAACAATTGATCTTCATAGGTTTCGATTGGACCAATAACGATATCGATGGGGTTGTTCTTCATGTCCATCCAAGCAAAGTCTGATGCTTGATAATCATCGTTTTGTAGTGCATCTGCACGTAAATTCAGGTAACTAGCAAACTCTTTATCATCGGCAAGCTTGCTCGCCTCACGTAATAAGTTAGCCGCTTTTTCAAGGGCTTGAGCATATTCAACCGAATAGGCAACGCTATATAGCTTGCCTTGCTCATCTCGCTTAATGACTGAATACAGGCCATTTTTATCTGCTACGTCAGCCTTGTTTAGCTCTTCTTTAGTGATATCGGCTGGATAAAATTGAGCTCCGGCTGTTTTATCTTCATAGCCTGACAAAAAGACTTGATCGCCATTTAATCTATCCCATGGTCCATAGTTAATATCGGCAAATTTTTGTACTTTAGGATCATTGATTTTGGCTAAAAATGCCGCTTTATCTTCACCAAATGCTTGGCGCCAGAATAGATCATCCATAATTTTAGACGCATCAATAAGTTTTGCTATTAACGCTTTTTGGTTGTCGCTTAAATGTGATAAATCAGTCGTTAAACTAAAATCGGTATAGATATCAAGGCGACTAGTGTCAGCGTTAACAAGTTGTGGGCCGCTATCTTGTACTTGCTTAATTGAGGCTGCTGCGTCAGTTGACGCTTTAGGTGCGCTGGCTTGATCTGAACATGCACTAAGAAAAACGGCACCGGTGAGAATAAGTGCTTGGCTAATTTTATTGAGAGTCATTATATTGCCTGTTAAAAAGTAAGTTTAATTATAGATACCCTTGAGAGGGTATTTCGCTTCCTTGTTATGCCAGCATTAAAGCAAATCTTATGCGTAAATAGCAAGTTTCCTGTGTTGTGATGGTCTTAGCGAAGGGATATAAAGTGTAGTAGAAAAATAAACTAATATAATTTCTGTAATTTTCTTAACTTTAGCGGTAACTTAGACAATACTGTATTTATAAAAAATAAACATTCCATGGTTTGGGTGTATTAACAAATCAATACAAAAGGATGGCACATTTATGTCAACAGAAAACGCACTACTGACCATTTTGGTTGATCGTATAAATAATGACACGTTAGTTTTACCCACCTTGCCTGAGGTTGCGGTTCGTGTACGTCAAGCTGCCGATAATCCAGATGTAAACTTAGCGCAAATGGCTGATGTGATCTCTCATGATCCGGCATTAGCAGCACGGATGATAAAAGTCGCAAATAGTGCTTTTATGGGGCGAACAGTTAAAGTTTCTAATATAAATCAAGCGGTAACGCGTATTGGTCTGCGTCAAATCAAAAATATCGCAACAGCAATGGCGATGGAGCAACTGTTTGTTTCAAATAATGAGCTGATCAAAGGTTACATGGATAAGGCATGGCAGAAGACCTTAAAAGTAGCATGTCACTCAATTACTGTGATGGAGTTTTTCCTTAAGAAAAACAAGCAGACCTCATTGAATCGTGACACCATTACACTGGCATCACTAGTTTATAATATTGGTGTATTGCCTATTTTGACTGAAGCGGAACGTCACCCGGAAGTATTTGCCAATCCAAGCTTTTTAGCGCATGCGATTCAAAAGCTTAGCGGTAAAGTAGGGGGAGCCATCATGCGTGCTTGGGAGTTTACTGATGAATTTGTTGAAGTAGCAGAAAGCTGGGCCAATCCTAACTATCGCCCAGAGCATATTAGCTATGTTGATTTCATTCGTATTGGCGCGATTATGGAAGGTATTTTACAAGTTTCAGATAAGTCTGCAGCATTACAAACTTATATTGATAAAGGTGTGATCCCATCACTTGATATCTTCTCAAGTGATGAATATAACGATATGCTCGATGATGTGAAATCGGTATTTAGTTAAGTTAATTCGTCAGTTAAAAAAAGCGCCAATAGGGCGCTTTTTTAGTATTTAAAACTTAGTCAAAATTTAGGCTATTAGGCTAAATCTTCCACGTCACCTAAACCAGCCGTAAGTTCTTCTAGCATTAGTTTAATTTCTTCAGAGGCGAGAATAAAGTCAGCATCAAGTTTGACCAACATATCTTCTTTAGGGATGTCGGCGTTTTCTTCTTTTAATGTTTCAGAGTAGCTTAAGCGCTTAATAGAGCCATCATTTTGCAGCATGAACTTCAGGCGCTCTTGCCAATCTAGTGCAAGTTTTGTTACTCGCTTACCGCTTTCAAGGTGCGATTTAACTTCATCACAGGCTAAATCATGGCCTTTAAGCTTAACTTGAGCACCGCTATCGTCTGCTTCTTCAAGCTCTGCGTCAGAGCCAATAGCAAAGCCCTCAGGTGTACTGAAGTTAGTTAACCAGTCCGTTAAAAACACATCTAAGTCATAGTTTGCAAATGCAGGAACTACCGGCAATGTACCTAGTGATTTGCGAAGTAGTGCTAGTAACTCTTCTGCTTTATTAAAGCTACCACTGTTGACGACTACCCAGCCATTTTCTTGGTCAATAAAGGCAAACTGTAAACTCGACTTTTTAAAGGCTTGCGGTAATAAGCTATGGAGGATATTTTCTTTGAGCTCGTCTTTTTCTTTTTTCTTAACAGGGCGATTTTCTTCTGCTTCGATAAGTTCTATTTTTTCAGCAACCATATCGTTGATAACGGATGCAGGAAGTACTTTTTCTTCACGTTTAGCACAAACCAAAATACTCTTTTGCGAGAAATGGGAAAGGGTATCACCATGTTTACCAAAGGCTTTGGTCCAGCCAAATGTACTTAAATCTTGACTACCGCAAGGGCGAAATAAATCTTGCTCTAAGGCTTTCTCAAAGTCTTCTTGGGTGTACGACACGTCTTGCTTAAAGCGGTAACAAATAAGGTTACTAAACCACATAGGGAGATTGATCCATTCGGTAAATTTACCCAATCATAACAATAAAAAGCTGATGCGCAAATGACTGATTGGCCAAACGTTTAGCAATTAAGCAAAGTGTTAGGCAAACAGTCTCGGCGCATTAGTTATTAAATATAGACAAAGGTTTTGGCATGTCTTTAGGGAAACTAATATGATAATGCAAGCCGTTCCCCGGTGAGCTTGTCGCATCGATTTCGCCGCTCAAGGTTTGCTTGACCAAATTGAAAGTAATGTGTGTGCCCAGACCACTGCCGCCTTGATCGCGTTTAGTCGTAAAAAACGGATCAAACAGTTTTTCAAGTTGCTGTTCGGTAACGCCATTGCCATTATCTTTAAAGTCGATAATCACTTGGTCATCTTCATCTTTAATAGCAATGTCTATAATGCCATTGCTGACACCATCGAATCCGTGGATCAATGAATTCATAATCAAATTGGTAAAAATTTGACTGATAGCACCAGCAGGTAGATTTAAGGTTAAATCTACCGGGCAATCTAAATTAATATGATGACTGGTATTTTTTATCTTAGGGTGTAATGAGCGAATAATTTCACCTAGATATTCTTTTAGGTTGATAGTGCGCACAGCTTCACTGGCTTGATCAACCGCAATTTGCTTAAAGCTGGCAACCAGCTCTGAAGCACGGTCTAGGTTAGTGGTTAATAGGCTAGTACTTTGTTTGGCATCATTAATAAACTCCTCAAGTGCTTTAGGCGAGAGTGTTTTCTCTTTGTAAGCGTTTTCAATTTGTATTAAACGCTCTTGCAAAAAGGATGTGGCAGTAACCCCTATACCGACCGGGGTATTGATATCGTGGGTAATACCGGCAACTAAACCACCCAAAGCGGCCATTTTTTCTGAGCTGACTAAACGCTCTTGCGCCATATTGAGTTCATCAACATAACGTTGCATTTCAGTTTGTTTAGTTAGTAGCTCTTGCTCAGTATGGCGACGCAAATCAACTTCTTCGGTGAGCGTTAGTTTTTGTTTTTCCAACTCGTATTTTTGTTGCTGTAAATCCATCATAGCTTGACTTAAATTTGATGTTTTACGTGCCACTTCTTGTTCAAGTTGTAGATTTTGCTGATCGAGCTTTTCGTTACTTATTATCAATGCTTTTTGAGTTTGTTCAAGCTCTTTGCGGTATTGCACAACTTTATCGATCAACTTATTGAATGATTGTTCCATTACTTTTAATTCGTTGTGCTCAGTTGTTTCAATTTCGATATGTTGACCTTCGAGGTCATCTAATTGAAGATCTTCAATTTGCTCTGTTAGTTGTGCTAGAGGTTCAGTGAGTAGTTTTCTAAATGCCATTAAGAATAAGATGATTAAAAATGTAGTTTTGATCATCGCATTGCCAATTAAAAAATAAATTGAGATCATAATGCGACTAAATACCACTTCTCGGCTCGAAAATAGCGTGACATCACCAACTTGGGTGGCGCGGCCAGAAAATTCAAAGATCAATGGAAAGGTATAACCGAATAAGCCAGATGGAGTATCTTCGATAATCGCTTCTTCTTGTACTAATTGTTGGCTATATAGCTCGCGAATATCGAGTGAGCGACCTAATTGTGAGATTATCTCGCCGCTATCATCACGTACAATAATACCTTCAATCATTGGAATTGCTAATAAGCCTTCTGCTGTGGTGATGGTTTGTTTAGTGTTTAGCTCCCAAATAGCACGGGTTAAACTACGACTAAATGTTTTTTGTAAGGTCGTCAGTTCGTCACGTATATAATCTTTCGTGTTTACATATTCTGCAATAACTTGCCCGCACGTGACTACAAAAGTTAATAAAAAGTAGACGGATAACACGCTGGTAAGTAGCTTTTTTGATAGGCTTTTTTGTAGCATCGGTGGCCTATAGCTCCTTTATTTTTTTTACAAAGCTTAATTAATACCCTAGCAACGAGTACACTCAGTATTAAAGTTAGCTAATAAATGTTTAAAAATAAATAAAATAATCTTATTTAACAGTACAAACATTGTTAATTTTTCTTTTTTTAGCAAAAACTTAAGCTTATCGCTGTTAAATTTTTGTGTTATAAAATCACAACATTACTACAACATCGTTATTTATTGAGTGATAAGTTGTCTGCTCAGTAATCTATTATCCGTATTTTTAGTTGTCTATATTATGAATTTTTCCGTACTGGTGTGTGATGATTCAACAGTAGCACGCAAACAAGTTATACGCTGTTTAAATGAGTGTATCTCAGCAGATATTATGCAAGCAAAAAATGGCCGTGAAGCGTTAGAGTTAATGCATATACATAACTTCGATTTACTGTGTCTTGACTTAACTATGCCCGAAGTTGATGGAGTACAAGTTCTTGAAGGTATTAAAGCACAAAAAATTGAATGCTTTGTGCTGGTAATTTCGGCAGATATTCAACTTGAAATGAAACAACGCGTCGCTAAGTTGGGAGCTATAGCCTTCGTTGATAAGCCGATAGATAAAACAAGATTAAATGAAATACTGCATAAATTTGGCATTCATTAGATTTCTTTATAATCAAAAGGCATAATTTATCTTTTTATTTGGGGTTGACAGAATAGCCCTGTTTAAGGCAGTCTAAGGGCTATGAAAACAAATAATCACGCATTGACCATTATTATTACAACCACCATTCTTACTGGATAGTGGCATAGGTCGGTGCAACAAATTTAAAGGCCTGTGTTCACAACGAACACAGGCCTTTTTTCGTTTTATGGGATGAGGAAACATAAAAAATGCGAGTATTAAAATTTGGTGGGTCGTCACTTGCTGACTTTGCCTGCCTACAACAGGTAGCACAGTTAGTTAAAGCACAATTAAAAGACGAAATGTTATTGGTGCTATCGGCTCCAGGTGGCATGACCGATTCATTGGTTGCACTGGCAAGCGCTGCTGAACAAGGACTTGATTATGATACACAGTGGCACGCATTAATTGAGCGTTGCCAAAGCTTAAAAGCAGCCGTTGAAGCTGAATATGGTAGTGTTCAAAACTGGCCTGATTTAAACGAACTGCAAAATAAGCTAGCGGGTGTCAAACTCATCCAATGTTGTCCAGATCAAGTGCGTGCTTATGTTATTAGTTTTGGTGAGCGCATCAGTGTATCACTGATGCAGTGTCTATTAAGCTCACATAACGCCCACTACCTCGAAGCAACCGATTGTATTGCATCAACTAATGGTCATATTGATGCAGAAGCTGATCTAGTGGCGAGTAAAATTCGTTTTCAAACGGCTTTAAAAGCTAATCCTGCGACTATTTATATTATGCCTGGCTTTACAGCTAGCAACGAACAAGGCCAGCTAACTACACTGGGACGTAATGGCTCAGATTATTCAGCCGCAATTGCCGCAGCGTGTTTAGAAGCTGAAGTATGTCAAATTTGGACTGACGTTGATGGTGTGTACAGTGCTGATCCGCGTTATATCAAAAAAGCCACTAAAGTTGATTTTTTATCATATAAAGAAGCTATGGAGCTTTCTTACTTTGGTGCCAAAGTTCTCCATCCTAAAACAATTCTACCGTGCGCTAAAGCTGGCGTGCCGTGTGAAATTAAAAATACCCATAATCCGGATGCACAAGGATCACTGATCAGTAATGATAATGTGTCATCGGAGCCGGTAAAAGCGTTATCTAGTTTACAAAATCTTGCGATGCTAACGGTTTCAGGCCCCGGCATGAAAGGTAAAGTAGGCATGGCATCAAAAGTTTTTAATGCCCTTGCTCACGATAATGTTTCGATTGTACTGATCACTCAATCGTCATGTGAATTTAGTATCAGCTTCTGTGTCCATGAATCAGATTTGCCATTGGCTCTTGAGGCATTGCAAACTGCGTTTGAGCTTGAATCACAGGCGGGACTAATTGAACCTGTACAAGTGCAGCGTAATTTAGCAATCGTTACTTTAGTGGGTGATAATATGCGCGCTCATAAAGGCTTAGCTGCTAAATTTTTCGCATCACTTGCCCAAGCACAAGTTAACATTGTCGCTATTGCCCAGGATTCAACTGAAAGTGCAATTTCAGCAGTGATTGACGGCGAGCTGTGTAATGATGCTGTAAAAGTGTGTCACGAAAATTTCTTCACTCATATCCCATCAATTGATGTATTTTTATTAGGCTGTGGTTTAGTTGGCCAAGAACTTATTAAGCAGTTAGAGCGTCAGCAAGCATGGCTTGAAAAACGTAATATCAAACTAAACTTGTATGGTGTTGCTAATTCACGTCAATTACATCTTGATAGCGAAGGAATTGCTTTTGACGATTGGCAGCAAAAGTTGGCAGCATCAGAACAACCGTTTGACCTCAAACTGGTTGAACAATTTGTTAGGCAAAATCATTTAATCAATCCAGTGCTGGTTGATTGTACGTCTTCAGATGCTTTAGCGGCTCAGTATGTAGACTTTTTGAATGCCGGTTTCCACGTTGTGGCTGCAAATAAAAAAGCCAATACAAGTTCATATGCTTATTACCAAGATTTAATTACAGCAACGCAAAAAAATAATCGTAAGTTTTTATACGAAACAAATGTCGGTGCAGGTCTTCCAGTAATCGATAACTTACAGTCACTGTTTGGTGCTGGCGATGAGTTACTTGAATTTAGCGGAATTTTATCCGGTTCATTGTCATATATGTTTGGCGCATTGCAAGATGGTTTATCACTGTCTGAGGCAACCATTAAAGCAAAAGAGAGTGGTTTTACTGAGCCAGATCCACGTGATGATTTATCGGGCACTGATGTCGCGCGTAAGTTATTAATTATTGCCCGCGAAGCAGGTATGAAATTAGAGTTGAGCGATATCGAAGTTGAATCAGTGCTTCCTTTGTGTTTTGCCCAAGGTGATAACGTTGACGAATTTATGGCTAAATTGCCAAGTTTAGATGCTGCGTTTAATGACCGTATTCAAAGTGCTGCAAGTGAAGGCAAAGTGTTGCGTTATGTTGGTACTATCAAACAAGGCCACTGCAAAGTAGGTATTGAAGCGGTAGATGAAAAGCATGCTCTGGCTGTTATTCGTGACGGCGAAAATGCCTTAGCAATTTTGAGTGCATACTATCAACCACGTCCATTTGTTATTCGTGGTTATGGTGCCGGCTCAGCAGTGACTGCGGCCGGGGTATTTGCTGACATTTTAAAAACGTTATCGCGCTAGGAGAGTATAATGATCGAAGTATATGCTCCAGCCTCAATCGGTAATTTTGCAGTTGGTTTTGATGCCTTAGGTGCTGCGCTTGCTCCTATTGATGGCACGTTATTAGGTGATGTTGTTGCGGTAAGTTCTAGCGAGCTTGACGAATTTATATGCTCTGGCGATTACGCAGATAAACTACCAAGCGATGCCAGTGAAAATTTAGCGTATCAGTGTTTAGTGCATTTTCGTGAACATGTAGCGCCAACCATGCCAAGCGTTAAACTGGAATTAAAAAAGAACTTACCAATTGGCTCGGGTCTTGGTTCAAGTGCTTGCTCTGTAGTAGCCACATTTGCGGCGCTGGATCAGTTTGCAGGTACTGCACTGAGCCAAGTGCAGTTAATTGAATTAATGGCTGATTTTGAAGCGATTGTCAGTGGCGGTCGTCATTACGACAATATCACTCCGTGTTACTTGGGTGGTTTGCAGCTTACTGGTGATTTAATTCCAAATAAATCAATTGCTTTACCGGTTGATGAGCGTTGGTATTACGTAGCGGCTTTTCCTGGTTTTTCACTTAATACCGCTAAAGCGCGTTCAGTGTTACCAAAACAGCTAAGTATGCATGCGAGCGTTGAATTTGCGCAGCGCTTATCAGCGTTTAGTACTTTATTGTTAACTAGCCGATTTGATGAAGCACTCTCCATCATGAGTGATGAAATAGCGGAGCCGCATCGTGCGCCACTGATCAATGGTTTTAGTGAAGCTAAAGCGGCGCTGCCAGAGTTTGGTGCTGAGATTGTCAGTATCTCAGGTGCTGGTCCTACATTATTTACCGTGTGCAAAACGCTTGAAGCTGCACAGCAATGCGCACAGTGGCTTGAACAAAACTATATTAATGAGCAAGGCTTCTGCCACATTTGTAAACTCGATAACGCCGGCACGCGTCAGCTATAAGAATTTAAGGAACTAATAATGCAATTACATAATTTAAAAGATGATTCTCAAAAAGTGTCGTTTGTTGAAGCGGTTAAAACAGGTTTAGGACGTAATCAAGGAGTATTTTTCCCTGAATCGCTCGCGCCTTTAGCTGATGTTGATAGTTTACTCGATATGGACTTTGTTACTCGTAGCAGTAAGATTTTATCGCATTTGATTGGTGATGAATTACCTGCTGATACGGTTGCTAAAATGGTGCAAAATGCCTTTAACTTTCCTGTTAAATTAGTTGAAGTTGAAGACAATATTTATTGTTTAGAGTTGTTCCATGGGCCAACGCTTGCATTCAAAGACTTTGGCGGTCGCTTTATGGCTGAGTGCTTGGCACAATTTAGCCAAGGTGAAAAAACCACAATACTCACAGCAACCTCAGGGGACACTGGGGCAGCTGTTGCGCATGCGTTCTATAACAAGCCAAATATTGATGTGGTTATCCTGTATCCAAAAGGTAAAATCTCATTAGCACAGCAAAAATTGTTTACTACTTTGGGTAATAATATCCATTGCTACGCTGTAGATGGTAGCTTTGATGATTGCCAAGCGATGGTTAAAAATGCCTTTTTAGATGATGAAGTTAAATCTCGCTTAGGTTTAAATTCAGCTAATTCTATCAATATAAGTCGCCTTGTTGCACAAGTATGTTATTACTTTGAAGCAATAGCGCAATTACCAAAAGAGCAGCGCGCCAAAGCACATATCTCAATACCTAGTGGTAACTTTGGTAATGTATGTGCGGCGATGATCGGTGCGGTGATTGGTTTACCGGTCGCTAAACTTAGCGCTACAACCAATCAAAATGACACTGTACCGCGCTTTATCCTTGATAAAAACTGGGCGCCTAATGCCACAATCGAGTCATTGTCTAATGCCATGGATGTGAGTAAACCTAATAATTGGCCACGTGTACAAACCATGCTTGATAACAAATGGTTTAGTTATGATGATTTTTATTCAACTAGTGTTGATGAAAATGATACCCAAGCAGTGATGAAAAAAATTCATCAAACAGGCTATGTTGCTGAACCACATACAGCGATTGCTTATCAGGGCCTAAAAGCTAACTTAGCAACTGATTCTGCTGGTATTTTTCTGGCAACAGCGCATCCGGCTAAGTTTAAAGAAAGTGTTGAAGAGATTTTAAATATTGAACTTGAAATGCCAAAACCACTAGCTGATGCATTAGCTAAACCATGCTTAGCCGAAGATATCGCAGATGATTACGATATCCTGCGTGAAATATTATTAGCTAAACTAGGTTAGTTTTTACCCGCTCAGTAAAACTAAAAATAAACGGCATATGTGAAAGCAATGTCGTTTTTTATTGCTTTAAATTGTACTTAATAGCAGTAATGGAAAATTAAACTATTGAACGTGAACGGCGGTTTAGCACTCGTAAACAAAAAATTAAAATGGCTATAAGGCAGATCATAATCCCTGCAAGTATAACTAATTCATTCGCTACCCAATGGATTAGGAGTAATCCGCACATAAATAAAATAAATGGTTTAAATTCATAATAATAAAAGTGTTTGTTAACTTTAATGCGATTTACTTTATGATCTTTACGCCGTGAATTTGAGCGTAATCGCCAAATATTGGCACCATTGAAGAATAAAAAAATACCAATGGCTGTTGGTAAAACAGTGCTGAAAAGTAAAATGCAAAGTCCGCCAACAATGACATAACAATAAGGAATTGATTCGTAGATAGGTTTAGATAGCATAGTAAATTAGTTCATCATCCATGATTACATTGGTATCATAATAGTGTAAACAATCGCGAATGCAACAGATTAAGGTATAAATAATGTAAATGTTATTTGCTTTTATTCATTAAAATTACTGATGCTTTAATAAAAAAATATCATTACAAAAACACTGTGAATTAAATTCAATCCCTGTTTAAATATGTTCATCTTTACACCATAGGCAAATTGACGTTTTCAGCGTATAATTCAGCCTTCAAAATACCATACACGTTGCCCTAGGAGCCCCCATGTTAGAACGTAGCATGAATATTTCGGATTTCGATCCAGAGTTATTTGAAGCAATCACTAAAGAGACTGCTCGCCAAGAAGAACACATCGAGCTTATCGCATCTGAGAACTACTGTAGCCCACGCGTACTAGAAGCGCAGGGTTCACAGCTAACAAACAAATATGCTGAAGGTTATCCGGGCAAGCGTTACTACGGTGGTTGTGAGCATGTTGACGTGGTTGAACAACTAGCGATTGACCGTGCAAACGAATTGTTTGGTTCAGATTATGCTAACGTTCAGCCTCACGCAGGTTCACAAGCAAATGCTGCTGTGTTCTTAGCTTTATTAGATGCTGGCGATACAGTGTTAGGTATGAGCTTAGCTCATGGTGGTCACTTAACGCATGGATCACATGTAAGCTTCTCTGGTAAGCTTTATAACGCAATCCAATACGGACTTGACGAAGCGACTGGCGAGATTGATTACGCACAAGTTGAAGCACTTGCACTTGAGCACAAACCAAAAATGATCATCGGTGGTTTCTCAGCATACTCAGGTATTGTTGATTGGGCTAAATTCCGTGAAATCGCTGACAAAGTAGGCGCTTACTTGTTTGTTGATATGGCTCACGTTGCAGGTCTTATTGCTGCTGGTGTTTACCCAAGCCCAGTACCACATGCACACGTTGTTACTACAACTACGCATAAGACATTAGCCGGCCCTCGTGGTGGTTTGATTATTTCTGCTTGTGGCGACGAAGCTATTTATAAAAAGCTTAACAGTGCAGTATTCCCTGGTGGTCAAGGTGGTCCTTTATGTCACATTATCGCTGCCAAAGCAGTGGCATTTAAAGAAGCATTACAACCAGAGTTTAAAGTATACCAAACTCAAGTTGTGAAAAATGCTAAAGCTATGGTTGCAGTAATGCAAGAGCGCGGTTATAAGATCGTATCTGATAAAACAGAAAACCACTTGTTCTTACTTGATCTAATTGATAAAGACATCACTGGTAAAGACGCGGATGCGGCTTTAGGTAATGCTAATATCACCGTAAATAAAAACTCAGTACCAAATGACCCACGTTCACCGTTTGTAACGTCTGGTTTACGTATTGGTTCACCGGCAATCACACGCCGTGGTTTTAAAGAAGCTGAGTCTAAAGAGCTTGCTGGCTGGATCTGTGACGTACTAGACAACATCAACGATGAGTCAGTACAAGCACAAGTAAAAGAGAAAGTTAAAGCAATCTGTAAAAAATTACCTGTTTACGCTTAATTGAGTTACAAACAGTAATTTAGATCACAATAGCTTAGTTTTTTGCTATTATAAAGGCCGCCTAAAAGCGGCCTTTTTTGTTTTTAACGGAAGCTGATACCTATGCATTGTCCATTTTGCACCGCAAAAGATACCAAAGTGATTGACTCGCGTTTAGTGGGAGGTGGCCACCAAGTAAGGCGACGCCGTGAATGCAATGAATGTCATGAACGCTTTACTACCTTTGAAGGCGCAGAACTTGTAATGCCTCGGGTGATCAAACAAGACGGTAGCCGTGAACCTTTCAATGAAGATAAACTTCTTAATGGTCTACACCGCGCATTAGAAAAACGCCCCGTCAGTACCGAGCAAGTTGATGAAGTGGTCAATATTATTAAATCGCAATTACGTGCCACCGGCGAGCGTGAGATTTCCAGTCACCTGATTGGCGAATGCATTATGGAAGCGTTGAAAAAACTCGATAAAGTCGCTTACGTCAGATTTGCATCGGTATACCGTTCATTCGAAGATATTCGTGAATTTGGTGAAGAAATTGCCCGTTTGGGAGAGTGATATGAACCAATATCAGTTTAGCGAACAAGATTTCTCTTATATGACCCGAGCGATTGAGCTTGCCAAACAAGGACGCTTTACTACCACCCCAAACCCAAACGTTGGCTGTGTATTAGTAAAAAATGACGTTATTGTTGGTGAAGGTTTTCATCAAGTTGCCGGCCAAGGCCATGCTGAAGTGAATGCATTAGCAATGGCGGGTAGCCAAGCCTTTGGTGCAACTGCTTATGTCACGCTTGAACCTTGTAGCCATTTTGGTCGCACACCGCCGTGTGCCGAAGGTTTAAAAGCTGCTGGCGTGGTAAAAGTAATTGCTGCTATGGTTGATCCAAACCCGCAGGTAGCCGGTAAAGGTTTAGCTATTTTAGCGGACGCGGGCATTGAGGTTGCGTCAGGTTTGTTAGAACAACAAGCAAGGCTGTTAAACCGTGGCTTTTTAAAGCGCATGGAGCAAGGTATGCCATTTATTACCTGCAAAATGGCCGCAAGCCTTGATGGTAAAACGGCACTTAAAAACGGTCAAAGTAAGTGGATATCGGGCCCTAAGGCTCGCCAAGATGTGCAACTACAGCGCGCACAAAGCTGCGCTATTTTAACCGGCGCGGACACAGTATTAGTTGATAATGCAAAACTCAATGTTCGTGTTGATGAGCTGCCAGAGCCGTTACCAACGCAATTACCTGTACGCCAACCTGTACGTATTATTATTGATTCACAAAATCGTTTAACACCTGAGCTAGCATTATTTAGCATTGCCAGTGAAGTAATTATTCTTACCACTGAACTTGATAAATCACAGCAATGGCCTCATTACGTAAGCCATATTGTAGTACCAGAAAAAAATAATAAAGTTGATTTAGTGGCTGCCATGAAACTTTTAGCGCAGCAACAGTTTAATCATATTTGGTTAGAGGCAGGGGCAACCTTAGCGGGCCAAATGACTGAATGTAATTTAATTGATGAATATATTGTTTATCTGGCGCCGAAATTGTTAGGGAATGACGGCAAAAGCTTACTAAACTTTACAGAGCTGACAAGTATGCAGGACGTTGTTAATTTATCAATTAATGAGTGTGTGTGTATCGGTGACGATATTCGTATCACGGCGACACCACGCAAAGCCTCATCTAAACCAAATAACTAAAGAGTAACCACTATGTTTACTGGGATCATCGAAGCAACGGGCACTATTAGCGAGTTACAACAAAAGCAAGGCGATTTAGCTATCCGCATTAAAAGTAATAACCTTGATATGGCCGATGTAAATTTAGGCGATAGCATTGCAACTAATGGGGTTTGCTTAACGGTTGTGGCCAAGCACAGTGATGGATTTAGCGCTGACTTATCAAATGAGACTATTAGTTTAACGGGATTTGCTCACTATAAACAAGGGCAAACTGTAAACCTTGAGAAAGCCATGCAGCCAGTATCTCGTTTAGGTGGTCACTTAGTTTCAGGACATGTTGATGGCATCGCGACTATTACCGCAATTACGCCTAATGCGCGTGCCGTTGAGTACTGGTTAAGCACCGATGTACAACTAATGAAATATATTCCTTATAAAGGCTCGGTATGCATTGATGGTATTAGCCTAACAGTAAATGCAGTAGCAGATAATAAATTTAAACTGACAATTGTGCCGCACACTAGTGAGCAAACAACTATTGCTGATTTTAAAGTAGGCACGCAAGTGAACTTAGAAGTAGATCAAATCGCGCGTTATTTAGAGCGTTTGATCAAAGGGGCAGAGCAGCCAGCTAGTTCAGATATTTCAATGAGTTTACTCGCCCAAGCCGGTTTTATTAAATAAACGCACTCCACAACTTACACGAGCAGATTATGAATTTACACAGCGCACAAGAAATTATTGATGACATTAAAGCCGGTAAAATGGTTATTTTAATGGATGATGAAGACAGAGAAAATGAAGGCGATTTAATTATCGCAGCCGAGCACATTAGTGCTGAAGCGATCAATTTTATGGCCACTCATGGTCGTGGTTTAATTTGCCTAACAATGACTCAAGAGCGCTGTGAGCAACTTGATTTACCATTAATGGTAAAAAACAATGGTGCGGCATTTTCGACTAACTTTACGATGTCGATTGAAGCATCGAAAGGTGTGACTACGGGGATTTCTGCTGCTGATCGCGCTCGTACTGTGCAAGCTGCGATTGCCAAAGGTGCTGTACCAAGTGATATCGTTCAACCTGGGCATATCTTTCCTATTATGGCACAACCAGGTGGCGTATTAACGCGTGCCGGTCACACTGAAGCCGGTTGTGATTTAGCCCGCTTAGCCGGTTTAGAGCCTTCATCAGTAATTGTGGAAATTCTTAATGCTGATGGCACCATGGCGCGTCGTCCTGATTTAGAAGTATTTGCTGAGCAACATAATATCAAAATTGGCACTATTGCTGATTTAATTGAATACCGTAACATGAATGAAACCACCATTGAGCAAGTGGCAAAATGTAAGTTGCCAACCGTACATGGTGAGTTTGATTTAGTTACTTATAAAGATACCATTGACGGCCAGTTACATTATGCGCTGTTAAATGGTGAGGTTAAAACTAATGAACCAACCTTAGTACGGGTTCATTTAAAAAGTACCTTCAATGATATTTTGTTATCTGATCGCAGTGCCGATAGAAGCTGGGGCTTGTCAGATGCCATGGCTTATATTGCAAAGCATCAAGGTGTGTTAGTTATTCTAGGTAAGCAAGAATGCACCGAAGAACTAGAAGCGACAGTCAAAGCGTTTGCTGCAGAAGATGCTGGTGAGACGGTAGCGCATCGTAAATTCCAAGGTACTTCACGCACCGTAGGCGTAGGGTCACAAATTTTAGCTGACTTGGGCATTGAAAAAATGCGTTTGATGAGCTTGCCTAAAAAGTATCATGCGTTATCGGGCTTTCACTTAGAAGTGGTTGACTACGTAGAGCCACAATAAGCACAACGCTTAAACTAGGCTATTATTTTATTTATATGGTATGATGCGCAGCAATTTTTGCGCAATCGCAACCGCTTGAACTTATTTTTTAGGGTTATCGAATGAAAATTATTGAAGGTAATAAATACGCTCCTGGCAAGAAATTCGCTATCGTTATTTCTCGTTTTAATGACTTTATTGGTAGCAGCCTATTAGCTGGTGCTGTTGATGAATTAAAACGTACTGGTGGTGTATCTGATGATGATATTACCGTAGTTTATGTACCAGGTGCGGTAGAATTACCTTTAGCGGCGAAACGCGTTGCAGCAAAAAAAGAGTATGATGCAATCATCGCTTTAGGCGTTGTGATCAGAGGTGGTACACCACATTTTGATCTTGTCGCTGGCGAATCAAATAAAGGCTTAGCGCAAGTGTCGCTTGAGTATGATATCCCGATTGCATTTGGCGTATTAACCACTGAAAGCATTGAGCAAGCGATTGAACGCGCTGGCACTAAGATGGGCAACAAAGGCGGCGAAGCTGCTTTAGGCGCACTTGAAATGGTTAATGTGTTAGATAAAATTTAAGTTTAAGGAATTTTTGTGAAACCAGCAGCAAGACGTAAAGCACGTATCTTAGCACTTCAAGCCGTTTATTCTTGGCAATTAAGTGGCAATGCCATTGCCGATATCGAACAACAAATGTTGATCGAAAACGATGTGACTAAAATTGATGTTGAATACTTTAAAGATCTTTCGCGTGGTGTTGCTATAAATCATAAGCAACTAGACGAAGCAGTATCGCCACATTTAACTCGTCCATTTAACGAGTTAGACCAAGTTGAACGCGCTATTTTACGTTTAAGCAGCTATGAGCTGAAATTCCGTGAAGATGTACCTTATAAGGTTGCTATCAACGAAGGTATTGAGCTTGCTAAGATATTTGGCGCTGAAGACAGCCATAAATTTGTTAATGGTGTACTTGATAAAGCGGTAAAGCATTTACGTAAGTAATGCGACCGTAAAAGGAGAGCCGGCATAGGCCGGCTTTTTTGTGTATGAAGGAATTTGAATTAATAAATCGCTACTTTAAAGGTCGTGGCATAACTCGTCGCGATGTTAATTTAGGGATTGGTGACGATTGTGCATTGGTTACTGTTCCTGAAAATTGTCAGTTAGCGATTACCACCGATACACTGGTAGCAGGCGTACATTTTTTTGATGACATCGATCCGCGTGCATTAGGCCATCGTGCTCTTGCCGTAAACTTAAGTGATTTAGCTGCTATGGGGGCTGAGCCTACGTGGGTTTCGGTTGCTTTAACATTGCCAAATATTGATGTTGAGTGGCTGGAAGAATTCACCGAAGGCATGCATGAAATCGCAGAGTATTTTAATGTGCAAATCATTGGTGGCGATACTACGCAAGGGCCGTTAACAATTACTATTTGTGCTAAAGGTACAGTGCCTGCAGGTAAAGCACTGCGCCGAAGCGGTGCTAAAGTAGGTGACTGGGTTTATGTTACAGGGCCGCTAGGTGATGCCGGGCTTGCGATTGAAGCTCGTAAGCAAGATATTAAGATTGCTCCAGAGCACTTAAGGTACGTTAATCAACGATTTGATTACCCAACTCCGCGTGTTGCTGCGGGGCAAGTATTACGCGGTTTAGCATCATCAGCGATTGATATCTCAGATGGTCTATTGGCAGATCTTGGACATATTTTAGCTCTGTCGCAAGTTAGCGCTTGTATTGATGTGAATAAAATACCAACCTCGGATGCATTGCGTGCTACTTTAGAACGAGATCAACAACTGCCGTTTATCCTCAATTATGGCGATGACTATGAGTTGTTATTTACGGTACCTGATAGCAATAAAAGTATGCTGGAAATGAAATTGC
Organism: Pseudoalteromonas sp. SR41-8; assembly: GCF_014163915.1. Lineage (NCBI taxonomy): Bacteria > Pseudomonadati > Pseudomonadota > Gammaproteobacteria > Alteromonadales > Pseudoalteromonadaceae > Pseudoalteromonas > Pseudoalteromonas sp. SR41-8. The sequence continues at coordinate 14,050 of NZ_JACJEE010000021.1, read as the reverse complement.
GCCAGTATGGTGTAGATGCAGCCTGCATTGGACAAATAAAAAGTGGTGAAGGCGAAGTTGAGCTGATGCTCGATGGCGAAAAATTAGCATATGATGATGCTGGTTTTGAACACTTCACCAAGGAGTCGGTTTGAATAAACCTGCATTATTTAATTTAAAGCGCCCTCATCAATTTTTTGGTTTGGGCTTTGGTTTAGGGTTAGCGCCTAAAGCGCCGGGTACGTTTGGTACCTTTGCTGCGCTACCGTTTATTTTTACTACTATGTATTTCCCGCTGTGGTTACAAATTGTATTTGCGGTGGTTATTAGTATTTTTGGTATATGGGCATGTGGCAAAACCGCTGATGATCTGGGAGTACATGATCATCCCGCGATTGTATGGGATGAAGTTGCCGGATTTTACATTACCATGATCGGAGCTGCATTAAGTTGGCAGTCTTTGTTAGTGGGTTTTTTGTTATTTCGTTTTTTTGATATCGCTAAACCAGGTCCTATTCGCTTTCTTGATAAGCGGGTTCATGGTGGTGTAGGTATTATGGCGGATGATGTTTTAGCTGGTATATTTTCTTTAATTTGTGTTCAGGCATTGTTTAAAATGGGTTATTTGCCCTTTTAACCTTAGTTTTGCAACGAGGTATTGACGTTATGATGCGATTTTTATTGGTTATTATTGTGCTGTTCTGCAGTATGCCAAGTAAGGCGTCAATTACCGACTATGTTGTAAAACAATGGAATATGCAAAATGGCTTACCATCGCAGTCACTTAAAAGTGTCGTGCAAGATAAGCAAGGCTATATGTGGCTGGGAACTCAGTTTGGCCTCAGTCGCTTTGATGGCAATACATTCACTAATTACAATACCTTAAATAGTAATTTTTTACCCAGTAACGGCATTAATAAATTACTTGTCGATAGCGAAGGCTATTTATGGATTGGTACTAAAGATGGTATTGTGGTCATCGATCCCACCACTATGGCAGCGCAAGAGTTTAGTGTAAAAGGCCCTGTACGCGATGTTATCGAAGATGCGAAAGGCAGTATTTGGATAGCAGCGAATGGCCTGTACTTTGTATCTCGCAATCAGATCAATGTCAGCGCAGTGCATGACTTACTAGTCCCTGTGATGAGTGCCAGTTCAGTAAAGCAGATTGTTGGTACTGTCAGTCAGCTGGCATTATCGCCAGAAGGGATCTGGCTGGTGAATGAACGATACTTGCTACGGTTAACTAATTCCTCCTCTGATTTTGCAAAGTTACGCTTAGAACTAACTGCTAAGGTATCGATACCTGAGCGTTTAGCACAAACGATTATTCACGATTTAGCATGGCTGGAAGGAAACTTATATTTAGCGTCAGAGCTCGGTGCTTACTTTTTAGATTTAGATGACGAGTTAAGGCCTTTTCCACTTCCCAATGCGAATAACTCAGCGGTTTATAAATTTATGAGTGACTCAAATGGAGCACTGTGGATTTCGACCTATGGGCGCTTACTGTTTCGAGACAACTCCGGCGATTGGCAATGGGTTGAACCGAGCCAACTTGACCAAAGTATTTGGTTTGCTGATTTATATCGCGATAATGATAATAATATTTGGCTTGCGAGTTTTAGTGAAGGATTATGGCTTGCGCACGAAGGCAGAATAGAACGTCACTCAGCTATATCACAAATGACCGAAGCGGTTATGGCCATTAGCCAAGCGCCCGATGGGAGATTGTGGGTCGCTAACCGCAGTGGTGTAGGCTACTTTGATTTAGATAAAAACTTTATCAATCAAATCCCAAGTAATCAATACGGACGTGCAGCCGTGCATGATTTACAGTTTGATGGCTCACGGTTATATATCGCCACTGGACGTGGTGTGTATATTTATGAAAACAACACCTTGTTCACTGTCCCTGGACGCGCTTTAAAAGATAACCCGGTGTTTGCGATTAGTCGCTCCAGCAAAGGAGGCTTTTGGCTTGGTACTGGCCGGGGTATGTATCGGCTTAGTTACGGTGGTTTAACCCCATTTGCTTATAACGCATTTTTAGGCAGTAAGTTTATTACTTATGTCGTTGATGAAGCTAATTTTGGTTTAATTGGCACTAGCAAAGGCGCTTACTACTTTACTGATCGTGGTATTGAAAAAATTGGCGATCAAACGAGTCTTGAAAGTGCTTATGTTACAAGCATCTTAAACATTGATGGAGTTGGTATATTAATCGGCTCATTAAATGATGGTTTATTTTATCGAAGCACACAAGGGCATTGGCGTCAGTTAGATGCTACCAATGGCTTACCTTACGGTTCTATTTTTAGTTTACGTTATGATGAAAAGCTCAAGCGCATATGGGTTAGTACCATGAAAGGTGTCTACCGAATGCCGGTTGAGCAGTTTAGTAACGATATTGAAAGCTTAAAAGTAGAGCAGGTTATTTCGTCATACGATCGTCAACTAGACGGTAAGGCCAGCCAGTGTTGTACCGGCCTTGGCCATGATGCTGTGGCGGAGTTAGGCAATTCAATGTGGTATCCGAGCCTACAGGGGGTCGTGGAGATCCCTAAAGATATTGAGCTGTTTGGCGTTAAACCATTACAGCCAAAGGTTGAGAGTTTAAATACTGGGATACGTAAACTTGCAACAGCTGCATTAGGGCGTAATCCTGAATTAGAAATCGATGAGCGTGATATCACCCTTAAATACACTGCGATAGACTATTATGCACCGACCAGTATTGAGTTTCGCTATCGTTTAACTGGTTTAGACAGCGATTGGCGTTATGCTAATACCCGCCGTGAAGCTATTTATACCAATTTACCGCCTGGTGCATTTTTGTTTCAACTTGAGGCTAAACGACAAGGTGAAGGTTGGCAAAAAGCGCAAAGTACGGAATATTCATTTGTAGTACCAAGACGGTTTGATGAAACAATTTATTTTCGGCTGTTGATCACTGGTAGTTTTATTTTATTATTTTATTTAGTGTTTTGGGTATTTAGAAAGCAAGAACGCCGTAAGCAAACCGCGCTTGAAAGTTTAATCACAGAACGCACCGGGGAGCTGCGCCAAGCTAATGATAAGCTTAATCAAGTTAACTCTCAGCTAAAGCTTATGAGTCACTCTGATGAACTTACTGGGCTGAGAAGCCGCCGCTTCTTATTTGATCAACTACCAAAAGATATAGAGCACTTCCAGCGTAACTCACAATCATTACAAGCGCAGGGGAAATCCTTGGTGTTGCTAATCATTAATTTTGATAATTTTAGCCGCATTAATGACGCTTATGGACCGATTGGTGGTGATAGTTGTTTGCAGCAAATGGCTGCATTGCTTAACTCTCGTACGCAAGGATCCGATTATGTTGCCCGTTGGAGTGGTGATGAATTCTTGTTACTGCTACGTGACTTTAAACGCACTGCAATCGACAGTTATGTTGCACAGCTGTGTAAAGTAATTGCTGATCACACATTTAAGTTGCCCAGTGGTGACAGTATAAACTTGACTGCATCGATTGGCTTTTCATTTTACCCATTACCATTATTAGGTGGTCAGGTTATTGGTTGGGAAACCTCTGTCAACTTAGCGGATATCGCGCTACATCAAGTTAAAAAGCGCGGTGGCGATGGTATTGCAAACATCACCTTTGATGAACAGTTAGATGCCTTTGAATTTGAGCAAACCAATAATGTTGAGCAACAACTGAGCGTATTACAAGCCAATGGTTTAGCAGATATCAAAGTGTGGATGCGCTAGCTCTAATCACGTGAGAATAAAAAAGGAGCCAGCGGCTCCTTTTTTTATTAAATAGGATGTTAGCTTATAAAGGCTTTGATTGAGGTTAAGATACCTTGTTCACCTAAGCCCATTTCATCATGCATTTGTTCTTGTGTTCCATGCTTGATGAACTCATCAGGAATACCTAAATTAAGGATGCTTACTTTTGCTTTTATAGCTGCTAAATATTCATTAACAGCAGAGCCTGCACCACCAACAATCGCGTTATCTTCAAGGGTTACAATGACGTCATGATCGGCTAATAAAGTGTCGATTAGTGCGCTATCAAGAGGTTTAACAAAACGCATATCAACGAGGCTGGCATTTAATTCATTGACTGCCAGTTGAGCGTTTTCAAGTAAAGTACCAAAGGATAAAACTGCGATTTTAGCGCCTTGTTTAATCACACGACCTTTACCAATTTCAAGCTCGGTCATTTGCTCGCAGATTTCAGTTGTGCCAGCACTACCACGAGGATAACGAACTGCAACAGGGCTGTTACAACGATAACCAGTGTACAGCATTTGACGACATTCATTAGTATCACTCGGTGCCATGATAATCATATTGGGGATACAACGGATAAAGCTTAAATCGTATGCGCCTTGATGAGTTTCGCCATCAGCACCAACAATACCAGCACGGTCAATTGCAAATAACACGGGTAAGTTTTGCAGAGCAACATCGTGAATAAGCTGATCGTAGGCACGTTGTAAAAAGCTTGAATAAATAGCGACAACTGGTTTTAAGCCTTCGCAGGCAAAACCTGCGGCTAAAGTAACCGCGTGTTGCTCGGCAATGGCAACATCAAAATATTGCTCAGGGTATTCTTTTGAAAAACGCACCATGCCTGAGCCTTCACGCATAGCCGGGGTGATTGCCATAAGCTTTTCATCTTGACTTGCCATGTCACACAACCAATCGCCAAATACTTTAGAAAAAGTCGCAGCGCCTGGTTTTGATTTTGGTAGGCTGGAAATCGCAGGGTCGAACTTAGGTACGCCGTGATAGCCTATTGGATCTGCTTCTGCTGGTTTATAGCCTTTACCTTTCTGGGTTTTGATATGCAGTAACTGCGGCCCTTTTAGGTTACGCATATTGCGCAGTGTATCAACCAACATGTTTACATCATGACCATCAATTGGGCCAATGTAATTTAAGCCTAACTCTTCAAAAAAGGTGCCTGGGATAACCATGCCTTTTAAGTGCTCTTCCATGCGGCTGGCTAATTCTTTTACTGGTGGCACGCCAGATAGCAGCTTTTTACTACCTTCACGAATGTTAGTGTAAAAACTGCCTGATAAGATACGAGCGAAATGATTAGTTAGTGCACCGACATTTTCAGAAATCGACATTTCGTTATCGTTTAATATGATCAGCATGTCAGATTTAACATCACCTAAGTGATTCATTGCTTCAAACGCCATACCCGCGGTAATCGCACCATCACCAATAACCGCTACTGTTTTTCGTCCTTTGCCTTCTTTTTGCGCCGCAATTGACATGCCTAAAGCAGCAGAGATCGAGGTGCTTGAATGGCCAACACTAAAAGTGTCGTAGTGGCTTTCTTCACGAAATGGAAACGGATGTAAACCGTCTTTTTGGCGGATCGTGTGCATTTGATCACGGCGCCCTGTGAGAATTTTATGTGGGTATGCTTGATGGCCTACATCCCATACTAAGCGATCTTCAGGGGTGTTATATACATAATGAAGCGCTACAGTAAGCTCAACTGTGCCTAAACCTGATGCTAAGTGACCACTACTTTGCGAGACTGAGTTTAGTAAGTAATCACGTAACTCATTACTAAAAGCAGGTAATTTGTCTTGCGCTAAATCACGCAACTGGGCTGGTTCGTCAACCAAACCTAATAATGGATACTTGCTACTATCAAGTGTCATGATTTTTAATACATCCTTCGCTAACCAGAGGTCATTATAGCGTAATATTACTCTGATTCTTTAGTTATTTTGTACATCATTACTTGCTCAAGCTAGAGCCTAGAATTAATAATCGCGTTCAACAATGTATTTTGCCAAGTTTTCTAGCTCAGAAGTGTCAGCATCTATTGCTGCTAACGCATCGAGTGCGCATTTTAGTAATGATTGTGCTTTTTGTTTTGCACCTGTAAGCCCAAGTAGAGCAGGGTAGGTCGCTTTATTTGCTGCAACATCGGAGCCTTGTGGTTTACCTAAGACTTGGGTATCACCTTCGATGTCAAGAATATCGTCTTGCACCTGAAAAGCCAGTCCAATTGCATCACCAAACTGTTTTAATTGTAATAATGTTTGTTGATTTGTATCAGCTGCGCATAATGCACCTAAAGTAATTGCACAATTTAACAAAGCACCTGTTTTTAATTTATGGATACGTTCGAGCTCAGCTAAATTGACTAATTTGTCAGTCGCTGCAATATCCAGTGCTTGACCACCGACCATACCTTCAATACCCGATGCTTTGGCAAGTGCTGCAATCATTTTTAACTGTTGCTGTGCAGGAACGTTAAATGAATGGTTAGCAATTAAATCAAACGCTAATGTTTGCAGCGCATCACCAGCTAAAATAGCATGAGCTTCGCCATAGACAATATGGCAAGTCGGTCTACCACGTCGCAGGTCGTCGTCATCCATCGCGGGTAAATCATCATGAACTAACGAATAACTATGAATACATTCAATAGCAGCAGCCAACACGTCTAAATCTTGTTTATTTGCGCCAAGCATTTTTCCCGTGGCATACACTAAAAATGGCCGTAATCGTTTACCGCCATTTAAAACGCTGTAGTGGGTGGCTTGTTTGATGCTTTGCTCGGTATCGAGCGGTTGCTCAAAATACCGATTGAGAGTGGCTTCAACATCTTGTTGAGCACATTTTATTTGCTCTGTTATTAACACCCGTTATTCCAAATCATTATCAAAGTTAGTAAGTGGTGACTGACTATCACTACCCATTAAAATCGCCACTTTTTGTTCAGCTTGTTGTAACTTACTTGAAGATGCGCCAGCTAAAGCAATACCGCGTTCAAACTGTTTTAACGATTGCTCAAGGGAAAGCTCTCCTTGCTCCATTTCTGTGACGATTAAGGATAATTCATCAAGCGCTTGCTCGAAGCTTAGGTTCTCTGGTTTTTTCGTCGCCATACTGATTTAACTTAGATGATAGAAATGTGAGGCCAATTTTAGGGGGAATGCTAAACTAGGTCAAAGGGTGATGCATTTTTTTTGAATAATTAATTGTTTTCTTGCCACTTTTAATTATTTATACCTTTGCTTAAACCTTGCAGGTTATCAATGGTAGCTTAAAATGCCAAATAGGGTTGAAAACTTTCATTTCATTTTTTTCATTAAATGGTTTAAGTAATTCAATAGATTGCCGATAAGCTGTTAATAATAAAAATTTGTTGCTGGTAGCAACAAAGCATCGATTCCTCTGGAGGGGTAAGTGGATTTAGCAACCATTATAGGTATTCTCGGAGCTATTGGTCTTATTGCTATGTCAATGGTACTAAGTAGTGGCGGCGAAGTGGCTATGTTTTATAACACGCCATCGGTGGTTATTGTTTTCGGTGGTTCGATTTTTATAGTGTTATCAAACTATACGATGAGTCAATTCCTCGGTATCGGTAAAGTCGCAGCTAAAGCCTTCATGTTCAAAATAGAGTCACCTGAAGAGCTTATCGAAAAAGCAGTTGAACTTGCAGACTCGGCCCGTAAAGGCGGATTTTTAGCACTAGAGGAAGCAGAAATACCCAATGCGTTTATGCGTAAAGGGGTTGATATGCTTGTTGACGGTCATGACGCTGATGTTGTTCGTGCCACCTTGCAAAAAGATATTTCTCTTACTTCTACTCGTCATGAATCTGGGGCCGGTTTGTTTAAAGCGCTTGCCGATATTGCGCCTGCGATGGGTATGATCGGTACTTTGATTGGTCTAGTTGCGATGTTGTCGAATATGGATGACCCTAAAGCGATTGGTCCTGCGATGGCGGTAGCGCTTTTAACAACATTATATGGTGCGTTTTTAGCAAACGTGGTGGCAATTCCTATCCAAGTAAAATTGGAATTGCGTAAAGACGAAGAAGCAATGAATCAGCGGCTAATTTTAGATGCGGTATTAGGTATACAAGATGGCCAAAACCCAAAAGTCATCGAAGGTATTTTGAAAAACTACCTAGCTGAATCAAAACGAAAAGTGGATACTGAGGAGTAAGCATGTCAGATCAAGAGTGCAAGTGTCCACCACCCGGGTTACCAGCATGGATGGGTACCTTCGCGGATTTGATGTCACTATTGATGTGCTTCTTTGTACTTTTACTCGCGTTTTCAGAAATGGATGTACTTAAATTTAAACAAATCGCAGGCTCAATGAAGTTTGCCTTTGGTGTACAAAATAAAATAGAAGTAAAAGATATTCCCAAAGGAACATCCGTTATCGCGATGGAGTTCACCCCAGGTAAACCTGAACCTACTCCAATCGAAACCATTCAACAGCAAACTGTCGAAATGACCCAGCAAATGCTTGAGTTTCAGGCTGGTGATGAAAGCTCAGCTGGCGGTCGTCAAGAGCAACGCGGTAATAAGCGTGGCGGTGAGTCACAAAGTACGGCGCAACAACAAGCATCAGAACAATCTATTTCTGCAGCTGATCAAGAGCAGGTTAATGAGTTAGTTAAAAAGATAGCCCAGCAATTGGAACAACAAATCATGGATGGTGCTGTTGAGTTGGAATCATTAGGTCAGCAAATTATTATTCGTATTCGTGAAAATGGTTCATTTCCATCTGGGAGTGCATTTTTACAACCTAAGTTTAAACCAATTATTCGTGATATAGCTGCGTTACTAAAAGATGTGCCAGGTGAAATTACGGTGTCTGGTCATACTGATGATTTTCAAGTTTCGAATGAGCTGTATACCAATAACTGGGATTTATCATCGAAGCGTGCAGTTGCGGTTGCAACTGAAATGCAAAAAGCACAAGGCTTTGATAAAACCAGAATGGTTGTTGTCGGTCATGCCGAAACTCGACCACTTGTTCCAAATGATTCTGATGCGGATAGACGACGAAATCGTCGCGTGGAAATTTCAATAATGCAAGGCAAGGCTAAGGAATCAGATCCGATAGATGTGCGTTAAGATGCTTGGCAAAGTACCTAATTTAGCTTAAAGTAGTTTTTTAACAAGTGTAACGGAGTGTCTGATGAAAAACGTTGATAAATATAGCTATATGCCGGGCAATGGTGATGGTGACGATGATAAAAAGCCAGACTAGCTAATGCCTGATTGGTTTATAAGTGCTATATCAATACTAACTAAAAGCTGGGTGTTTATTTTAAGCCCAGCTATTTTTGTTTTTTATCTTCGCAAAGATTGGCTTGCTTTGCGTTTTACCTTAACGACTGCATTATTTTTTTTATATGGAACCTTGATACATAATAGCCTTAGAGAGTTAGATGACCCTTATATTTGGCGTTATGTAGTTTGGGCTTTTAATGATATTGCTTGGATGGCTTTGATTGCTTACTGGGCTATTAAAGATAAAGTGTATCTTTGGCAAAGTGTGATTGGTCAGTTGGTTGTAATTAGTGCGCCTATCTTACAATTATTTAGATTAGTGGATCGCCACCTTTGGGATTTATCGTATAGCACTATGCTATATAAAACGTTATTACCGTTAATCAATATTGGCACTGTCGTAGTGTGCTACCTTCCTCTGTTGTATTTATTTATGCGAAAAAATCGCAGTCTAAAGAGCTAATCATTAACTATTTGTAGATTAAATTACGTGTGCTAAACTACTGTGTAAATAACCAGTTGTTGATAGTGCCCTATGAAACTTTATATAGCCGAGAAGCCATCTTTAGGTCGTGCCATTGCTGATGCGCTACCAAAGCCTCATAAAAAACATGATGGCTATATTGAAGTGGCTAATGGCGATTGTGTTTCTTGGTGTATAGGTCACTTGCTCGAGCAAGCAGAGCCTGATGATTATAATGAGCAATATAAAAAATGGCGCTTTGATGACTTACCGATTATCCCACAGCAATGGCAGTTAAAAGCAAAATCTAAAACTCGTAAGCAACTTACGGTACTTAAAAAGTTAATCAAACAAGCTGATCAACTTGTTCATGCTGGTGATCCAGACAGAGAAGGGCAATTACTTGTTGATGAGGTGATTGAGCAAGTTAAACTTAGCCAAGCCAAAAAACAGCAAATTCAACGTTTATTGATCAGTGATTTGAATGTTAGCGCGGTTAAAAAGTCGCTGCAAAACGTTCGCTCTAACCGTGAATTTATTCCACTTAGTGTATCTGCTTTGGCGCGTTCGCGAGCTGATTGGCTGTTTGGTATGAATTTAACGCGCGCCTATACGCTTGCAGGTCAAAAAGCAGGGTTTGGTAATGTATTATCAGTAGGGCGTGTACAAACACCGATATTAGGATTGGTTGTCCAGCGTGATAACGAGATTGCTAATTTTGTGCCAAAACCTTTTTATGAAGTATTAGCTCATTTAAGTACCGAAAATAAAGAGCCGTTTACAGCAAAGTGGCAACCAAGCAAAGCGTGTGAACCTTATCAAGATGAAGAGGGGCGAGTGCTCCATCGAGGCCTTGCTGAGAATGTTGCGTCGCGAATTTCTAATCAATCAGGTGAAGTTACTGCGCTTGAACAAAAGCAGAAAAAGCAACAAGCACCTTTGCCGTATAATTTGTCAGCGTTACAAATTGATGCTGCGAAAGCTTTTTCAATGCCTGCACAAAAGGTATTGGATATTTGTCAAAATTTATATGAGCGTCACAAGCTAATTACCTATCCACGTTCAGACAATCGTTACTTGCCCAAAGATCATCACCAAGAAGCAGCCAGTATAATAAAGGCAATTGCCATCAATGGCGGGCAAAATGACACTCATTGCCAAGGCGCAGATGTGAGTAAACGCAGTAAGTGTTTTAACGATGCTAAGGTGGCTGCGCATCACGCCATTATTCCTACCGCTAAGCAGCAAAAGTCAGCAAGTTTGAGCGTTGAAGAAGGTAAAGTGTATGGTCTTATTAGCCGTCATTATCTGATCCAGTTTTATCCAGACTACATTTACAATGAAACAAAGGCTGAAATAACAATTAATGGTGGTATCTTTAAAGCCAACGCAAAACAAGATGTAAGTTTAGGCTTTAAAGCGTTAATGGGAAAAACCGCATTAAAAGATGAGCAGATATTGCCGCCATTAATTAAAGGGCAACAGTTGCAGTGTGAACGCGGTGAAGTAATTGATAAAATGACCAGCCCGCCAGCTCATTTCAATGATGCAACGCTGCTTAGTGCAATGACAGGTATTAGTCGGTACGTTAAAGATCCAGAAATCAAAAAAATACTCAAAGAAACAGACGGCTTAGGAACCGAAGCAACCAGAGCGGGTATTTTAGAGTTATTATTTAGAAGACAATTTTTAAGACGTCAAGGTAAACTCATTTTAGCAACCGATACAGGTAAAGCATTGATCAGTGCGTTACCGCATGGTTTAGCCAGCCCAGACCTAACCGCAAAATGGGAAGCATCGTTGGGCGACATAGCAGAACAACAAATGAGTTATCAACAATTTTTAAATCCTTTATTAGTGGATTTAGCGGCTTTTGTGGAACTTGCCAAAAATTGTGATAGCAACGTATTTGCACAATTACCAAAAACGCCGCAAAAGCGGCGTTTTACAAGAAAAACTAAACCAAAAACAAAATCGGCTTAGTCATCCATTGCTAAGATTATTGATTAAACAAAGCCACCGCAGCGTTACTCATCGCAGTGATACCTGTGGGGATTGCAACTTTATAGTCAGGTGCAAATTTACTTGAATGTAGTGAAGGTAAAGTTGCCCCTGATGTTTGTGCCGCTTGATATTGAGCTTGCTCTACACCACCTAACCAAAATAAGGTGATAGGGATGTTTTTATCTGTGCGGCCATATAAACCAAAATCTTCCCCTGCCATAACCGCTTCGGTTTCAAGCACATTACTTTGTCCAATCGCCGAGCTAATCGCACTACGTACAATATTAGTTTGTGCAGGGTCGTTATATGTAGATGGGATTGACTCATCTTCATGTACATAAACCACTGGTATTAAGCTTTCATCCAATCCTGCACTTAATGCAATGCCTTTAGTTATACGTTTTATAGCTGCAATTTGTTGCTCGCGAATTTTAGGATTATAACTTCTAAGTGTCAGCTGTAGCTTTACTTCATTCGAAATTACATTATGTTTAGCTCCACCGTGAATTGAACCCACTGTGATTACTGAGGGTTCAAGAGGTGATAATTCGCGACTGGTAATTGTTTGCAGTGCCAACACGATCCGTGATGCGATAACAACAGGGTCAATAGTCATATGCGGGTAAGCACCATGACCACCTTTACCTTTAACCGTAATATCTACTGAATCCACACTGGCCATGGTGTAATCATTTTTCATACTGACTTGTCCTGCAGGAACACTCGCACTAACATGCAAAGCGATAACGTGATCAGGAGTCGGATATTTACTAAATAAACCTTCTTTGAGCATCGCTTTTGCACCGCCTCCCACCTCTTCTGCAGGTTGTGCCACCATCATTAAGGTTCCTTGCCATGCATCTTTATGTAGCATTAATTGTTGCGCAGTACCAATAAATGAACTCATATGAATATCATGACCACATCCGTGCATCACACCAACGTTTGCTCCTTCATCATTCATAACAGTGACTGTTGAAGCATATGATTTACCAGTTTGTTCTATGATTGGTAAGCCGTCTGTATCAGTACGGATCATTATTGTCGGGCCATCACCATTTTTATATAAGGCTACTACACCAAAGCCACCCACATTGTCGGTCACCTCATAGCCAAGCGCACGTAATTTGGTGGCAAGCTTTTCTCCCGTTTCTTGCTCATGGTATGAAAGTTCTGGGGACTGGTGTAAATCTAAGTAAAACTTTTCAATGGCAGGCATCGTTTTATCTAACTTCAGCTCCAAGGTTGTTGAGCTTGCTAATGGACTAAGCAGTATAAGTGCAGCGTATAGACTATGAAATTTCATAAAAGACCTTTTTGATTTATGGCTTGTGATTCTGGGCTTGTAATTATTATGTTTGCCTCCATATAAAACCCTAAATAGTCTGATATGGCAATCAATAGCAATGAATAATATGGTAAATGTTAATCCGCAAAACCTTCAACAAGTGCTGGGTGAAACATCACAACAAAAACTAGTCCTGTTAAGTTTCTTTTCAGCACAAAGTCCAGAGTGTCAATCTCAAGCAGCTATTTTACAGACAATAGCCAAAGATTATGGTGACTATATATTAGTTGCCACATTAGATTGTGATTTAGAGCAAGCACTCGCAGCACAACTAGCACAGCAAGTTGGACTACAAACATTACCAACCTTAGTGCTATTAAAAGATTCAGCACCTGTTGATGTATTAGCCGGTGCACAAGCTGAAACTCAAATCAGAGAAGCGTTAAGTAAACATTTACCGCAGCCTCATGAAATGTTGTTAGAACAAGCCAAGCAAGCACTGATCGCTCAGGATTTAAATCAAGCGTTTAATTTTGCCAAGCAGGCTTACGAATTAGACAATACAAATGCGCGTATAAAATTAGTATTGGCAGATATATGCATTCAAATTCATAAACTGGATGACGCGCAAGCTTTGTTAGCTTCAGTAAATGAAAATGAGCAAGATGCATACTTTACAAATATTCAAGCAAAGTGCGCACAAGCACTTCAAGCACAAGAATCGCCAGAGCTAAAAGCATTACAAGCGAAAGTTGAAAAGTATCCTAACGATCTTGAATTAAAAGTTGAACTAAGTGCAGCATACGACCAAGCAGGCAAAAAAGAGCAAGCGTTAGAGTTACTATTTACAGTGTTGAAAAAAGATTTGAATTTTGCCGATGCCAAGGTAAGTTATTTAGCTATTATTGCCTCTTTACCGGATGGTGATAGTTTAGCGGCTAAATATAGAAGAAAGCTTTACAGTATCCTCTATTAACAAGTTTTTATTTTGTTTTATGGAAAGCGCCGAAGTTAATGGCGCTTTTTTTATGCCAAAAACTTGCGAAATATCGATAATAGATAATACTGAAGATCCTTTCAGGGAAAAGTCGTTGTTATTTTGTACAGTTGACTAGGGGTTTTAGTGTGTTTAGCGCGTAAATTGAACGAACAGCACTTTATTTCAAGTTTTCTTTAAAAAACGCTTGCGTAAAATTCGCCGCGCCCTATAATGCGACCCCACTGAGACGGCAGACAGCAACGCTTAGCGAG
>NZ_JACJEE010000020.1:0-78310 GCF_014163915.1 Pseudoalteromonas sp. SR41-8 | reverse complement strand
TCAAAGGTCAAAGGTCAAAGGTCAAAGGTCAAAGGTCAAAGGTCAAAGGTATTTTAAGGATAATATGTTTAAGCGTGTAGGTTGGGGGTTATTAATTCTAGTGCTAAGTGTACTTTCACTTGGCTATATTTTTCGCATGCCGATCACCTTGCATTTTGTTGCTCCTCCACTGCATCAAGCTGGAGTTGAACTGCATTGTTTGGATTGGTCGTTAACAACCAATCTGGATCTCCATGTACAGCGAGCATGTATTGGCTATCAAGGGCAGTTGCTTGAATTAGCTGATATTACGGCCAATACTCAAAACATCACGGTTAACCGTGCAAATTTAATACTGGTAAACCATGATTCTTCGACTGAGCCTAGTGTGGCTAAAAAGCTTGCTTTGGCGCTACCGCAAGCTCGCCCGTTGTTACACCTAAAACGTTTAGTGATCACTCAGTCTCAATTAAAAAAGCCACTTATTATCAGCATAAATGAGCCGATGTTAAATGAGTTTGTTGTTACTGGTGATGTAAAAGCTGAGGTTGACGTTAAAAATACCAAGCTGGCAGGAAATATTGAGCTTGATGAGCGACTACTTTCTACATTTAAGGCTGCGACTGTAAACTCGATTGCAGGACTTAATTTAACTAGCCAACATAGGTTCGTTTTTGATGGTATTGCACTCGATATAGACACTCAGCTAGGTGCTGATTTCACTTACGCCATTAATACCTGCTCGATGACAATTAAAAGTAGTGGCAAAGTCAGTAGTCACTATAACTTAAATTCAAAAACATTAACCCTAGATGCTCAGCAATTAGCAACAACACTCAATGGCAAAAATGAGTGTTTACAAAGTTTGGGTGGTGTTATCGATGATGATGCACAGCAGCAATTTGTTACTCGGCAAATACCGTTAAATTGGCGATTAGTTTTACCTAGTAAGATCATTGTGCAAGACACTCAATTGACATTAGATCAGCTAACATTGCAGGCAGGATCACAACTGCTAATGAATGTTAAACAGTTAGCGGTTGATATAAAGAATCCTTTAGAAACCCTATTGGCACAATTCGCGTTGTCGTTTTCGAGTGATGATATTGCATTATTAGATATAGCCGCGAGTGTTGTTAGCAGTGATATTGATGGTAACTATCAGTTAAAAGTGGCTACGCTGCCTGATTTTATCGATGTTGATGCGCAGCATATTAGTGCACAAGGGCATTTTTCAATAAATAGCATATTGGCTGCACAGCCTGCTCTCGAATTGTCAGCACAATTAGCGCTGGGGCAATTAAAAGTGCATGATATTGGCATTGATAATTACCAAGCAACTTTTAAGGCGAAGCTACAAAGTAATCAATACTTAACCGCTAGCTTATCGAGTCAGATTGATACTGTTAATATGAGGAGTATTAAACTATCTCAGCTGACGAATCAGCTAACTGCTGCAGGAAGTTTGTCAGCAGGGGAATTGTTTTTTGATTTAACCAGTGAAACAAAGTTAGCCAAGCTACAAACCGAAGAGTTACGACTTAACGACATTCGCATAAGCTCAACAGGTTTACAAAGTCGTGCCTTGCAAGCATCTCATCATATATATGTAGAAGGGATAGAGCTTGTGGCAATGCATAATATAACAAGCACAGCTCATCCATTTGAGGTGATAATTTCAGAGCAGTTAGTTACTAAGCTTAACCCACTGCTTGATCAATTTGTGCCGCTTGCAACCTTAACAGATGGTAAAGTCAGTGGCCGTATTGCTGGTGATATTAATCTGCAACAGGCCGATCTCTCTTTACAGGTAGTCGGTGTAAGTGGTTTATACACAGATTACCTTGCTAAGCATTTTAATACTCAATTTATAGGTCGTTATGATTCAGGGCAGCTTAATGTTGTGCCTTCTACATTTGAACTAAATGAATTACGAGCTGGTGCTGTGGTGAAGCAGCTAACAGGGTTTTGGCAAGTACGGGCAAATGAACTTGCTGTTACGGAGCTTACAGGGAAGGTTATGGGAGGGCATTTTTTGCTGGATAAATATCGCCTTACAGAAGAGCCGCAACAAGCATTAGTTACATTTGACAATATAGATGCTAGCAAGGTCATTACCCTTGATGCTAAATCGGGTATTAGCTTAACTGGAAATGTAGCTGGACACTTGCCTGTTTATTTCACAAAAGCGGGTATTGAGGTTAAAGGTGGGCAGCTTGTTAATCAAGGTGCTGCTAAATTACTTATCACTGATAATGCAGCTTTTAATTCGGTAAAGGCTCAACAACAAGAGTTAGGGCCTATACTTGGCTTGCTTGAAAATTTAGATATTCAGAGTATTAAAAGTAGTGTTAACTTAAAACCTGACGGCTGGATGACCTTAGGCGTTAATTTGCAAGGGTATAATCAACAGCAAGCACAGCAAGTTAATTTTAACTACAATCATGAAGAAAATGTGTTTACGCTATTACGAGCACTGCGCTTAAGTGATGAAATTACGCAAAAGGTTGAACAAGAGTATTCAACAAAAGGAAGTAATAATGACTAAATGGTTAGTAATATTAACCGCATTGGGATTACTCAGTGCATGTACGCATCGTTTTGAGGTGGCCGCCAAGGAACCTATTACAATTAACTTAAATGTTAAGGTCGATCATGAAATCCGCGTAAAAGTTGATAAAGAACTCGACAATTTATTTAGTGATGACAGCGAATTATTTTAAGGAGCAAGTATGAATATAGTGAAAAATAAAAAACTAAGCATTGTCACTTTATTAAGTGCGGTGTGTTTGTCGTTTTCGGCTTGGGCCATTTCGTTAGATGATGCAAAAAATCAAGGGCTAGTGGGTGAGGACAGCTCTGGTTATTTAGGGCTTGTGGTGCAAAATGCAGAGGCAAAAGCGGTGGTTGATGAAATTAATGCAAAACGTAAAGCACAATATTTAAAGCTCGCTAAAAAGAACAACTTGTCGCTTTCTCAAGTAGAAGCGCTGGCAGCTGCTAAAACGATTGAGAAAACCCAATCGGGTCACTTTGTTGAAGTGAACGGAGAATGGGTTAAAAAGTAACATTCCTTTTTGCTAAAAGCTGAGTGACTAAGCGCTCGGCTTTTTGCATCCAGCAAGTAATTGTTGCCAAAAGTCGATGCCTTTTCGGCGAGCTAAATTGATGTTGTGATCTGGAATTGATTCAGGTTCATTATAATCATCAAGTGCTGCACTCATACTAGCCTCACGAATTAGATGTAAGGTAGGAAAAGGCGCGCGGTTAGTGTAATTTGCTGCATCATTGTCATCACTATCGGCAAACACATAGTCAGGATGAAAGTTGGCTATTTGATATTTACCTTCAAAGCCTTGGGCAACTAATAGCGCATTGGCTAAATCCACTAAATCTAAAAATTCCTCAAAGTCAGTAAAGCCTTGTTCAAACATCAATAATGTAGTCTCTCGAGTCGGTTGTTGATCAAGTTCAATACATTGTTCGATCATCTCCATCACAGCATCATCAATGCTGGTTGCTTGGCTAGTTTGATAATGAATGCAATTATTTTCAACTTCTTTACGGGCAAAGGGGCAAAAGTTATATTTAACAATGACATTAGCTACCCATAAGCGGGTTTGTTGTTCTGGTAAGGTTAATTTTGTTTGTTCAGTCATTGTGTGGCTCTAAAAATTTATTAATGATGGTGATCGTTTTCGCGATGGCGCCTTGGTTGCTAGCAACACATTGTGCTGCCTGTAGACCTAGCTGCTGGCAAAACGCTGGTTGCTGATGAAGCTCGTATAGTTGCTCCGCTAACTTCTTTGTATCGCTTACTTGTATACACCCACCTGATGCAATCAGTTCAGGGTAAACATGGTTGAAATTATAGGTATGCGGGCCTGTTAAAACACCGACAGAAAATGCCGCTGACTCGAGAGGGTTATGCCCGCCACGTGCAATTAAACTGCCGCCAATATAATTGATGTTGGCCATACCATATAAACATTGCAATTCACCTAAAGTATCAGCAAGGAGTACTTGTTCGCTTTGATAGTTATTTTTACTGCGACGGCTAAAGCTCAATGGTGAATCTTCAAGTAATGTTGCGACCTTATCAAATTGTTCTGGGTGGCGCGGCGCAATAACTAGCAGTGCATCTGGAATCTGTTTTAGCAGCTGCTGATGAGCAGCTAATACTAGCTCATGCTCACTAGGGTGCGTGGAACCGGCAACCCAGATAAAACGCTGATTATTGTATTGGCTTTTTAGGGTATCGACTTTGTCTAACTGCTCGCTAGTTGGCTTTATATCAAATTTAATTGAGCCAGTAATATGCACTTTTTGCTCATTGAGGCCAAGCTCAATAAAGCGTTTAGCGTCTTCATGATTATGACTAGCTAAAGCGGTAATTGATTGCATTATAACCTTAGTTAATGGCGCTACTTTTTGATAACCCTGTTGTGATTTTGCTGAAAGCCGCGCATTGAGTACCAGTACAGGAATATTCTGTTGTTTGCACTGCGCCATAAGATTAGGCCAAAGTTCGGTTTCTAAAATACACATTAACGTGGGTTTAACACGCTTTAAAAAGCGCGCTGTAGCACAAGGGTAATCAATAGGTAAATAGGCGCACTGTACCGAGTCTTTAAAATTATTATGTATTTGTTCACGGCCTGTAGGGGTGTTACAGGTTATCATAAATGAGTTACTTGGCTGCTGGTATTGTAGCTCTTTAAGCAAAGGTGTTGCAGCAAGTACTTCACCAACTGAAGCGCAATGGATCACAATTAGATCATCTTTTAATACTGTGCTTTCTTGTGAGGTGTTTTTTACTGTAATGAAGCCAAATCGTTCCGCAAAGTGCGCGCGATAACCTGCGTTCTTTTTACCTCTAAGTATATATAAATAAAAGGTTATGAGAGGACTTAGCAAATAAAGAATCAGTGAATAAAAAAAGCGTGCCATTTTTCAGCCTCGAATTATAAACACTAATGATAACGCGGATACACTTTAAGCAAAATGCGAAATTGTTAAAAAGCGTTAGAATAGAGAGTTTTGGGTGTTTAGTTACGGCTAATTTGGTAATATTTGCGTCCCTTAATGAAAAATATAGTCGTTATGAAATTCAAATTGATAAAAGCCGTGGTATTAACCAGTTTTATGAGTTGCGCATTGCCTTCACTTGCAACACCAACTGCTTACTTACCAATTGGCATCGATGCACAGCTTGATCATCAACTCGATACGTTATTTGCATTGACGTCAGGCACACCGATGACAAAGCCTTATCGCCTAAAGGAAGTTGAAGCGGCACTTACTAAATTGCAAAATGCACAGCCAAGTTTAGTCGCGGAAATACGTGCTAAAATTAAGCCTTATCAAGGCAGCGATAATATTACTCGAGTAGGTGTTAAGGTGCGTGCTGATGGCAGCAATGCAACCAAACTTGCCAATCAACGTGGTTTGAGCTCTGATGAGTGGGGGCAAGTATTCTTTGAGGGTATTTGGCGTCCTAATGACTATACCTTGATGCAAGTAGGTGTCGATTATCGCGCGAAGCAAAATAAATTTATTAATTATAATAGTTTTGTCAGCTTTGCTGGCGATGACTTGCAGTTAAATATTGGTTACAAAGAGCATTGGTTTTCGCCGTTCAAACAATCAGCTCAGATTGTTTCTACTAATGCCCGTACCTCGCCATCTATTTCATTAGGGATGGTGGCACCAGCTCATAATTGGTGGAACTTTGATTTTGAGCTTTACTATTCTGAGCTTGAGCATGTTGAAAAAGGCATATTATATCAAAATGAATTACATGATGGCACACCTCGTTTAGCTGGCACACATATTAGTTTAGAGCCTGTAGAGGGTTGGAAAATCGGCATTAATCGTATGATGCAATTTGGTGGTGGGCCTCGCGATGTTGGCTTTAGCGATGTAGTTAAAGCATTTTTTGATCCGGCTGGAAATGATAATAGCGAACTTGCTGGAGGTCCTGATAATGAGCTTGGCGACCAGTTTGCTTCAATAACAAGTGTTGTGAACTTTAATTGGGGAATACCAACAGAGCTTTATTTTGAGTATGGTGGTGAAGATACTAAAGAGCACCAAAACTACCAATTTGGTAATATTGTATATAGCTATGGGGTATTTTTACCTCAATTAACTAATGGTTTATCACTTCGCTATGAATATACTAACATGCATAGTCTTTGGTATAAGAATTACATATACCCGACGTTTGGTAATACTAATGATGGTTATGTAGTAGGGCATTATGCTGCCGATCAGCGTTATTTCGGTGATGGTGTGCCGTCGAACATTCATAGTATAGAAGCCGCTTATGCTGCCACCACAGGTTCATTTTGGCGTGCAAAATTTACTTTAATTGATAATGAAAGCGGCTATATTAATGATTATGGTAATGAGAGTGCGCATTACGAGCAAGGCATTGAATTACAAATTAGTAACAACCGAAAGTGGCAAGAATATAATATTGAAACAACTTTAACTTACGGCGAAGATGTATTTGGTGATAACTATACGTGGTTGTCAGTGGCACTTTTTTGGTAGTAGCTAGTCAGACTAATTTTGAGAGGATTACCCATGTCTAATATTGATTCTGTAGCGAGCAGCTACCTTGAAAGTTTAACCCGTCACCAAGTATTGTTTGAAACGATGGAAACATATCACCCTCAAGTAATGCAATTGCTTGAAGTTTGCCACAGTACTTTGCAAGCTGGTGGAAAAGTAGTTTGGTTTGGTAATGGTGGCAGCGCAGCAGATGCTCAGCATTTAGCAGCAGAGTTCGTCGTACGCTACAAATTAGAACGTGGCCCATTAGCATCTATGGCGCTAACAACCGACACTTCCATCTTAACTGCGCATAGTAATGACTATCACTTTGACACAGTTTTTGAGCGTCAAGTTCTTGCGTTATGTAAGCCTGAGGATTTAGTGATTGGTTTAACTACCTCTGGTACTAGCGCTAATATTAATTTAGCGTTAGCTGCTGCAAATGAAATAGGTGCTTATACAGTTGCATTTACAGGCCGCGATGGCGGTAAAGTAAAAGATATCGCTAAATTATCCATTATTATTAAAGATGACGAAACCGCACGTATTCAAGAAGCACATATGTTTATTGGTCATTGGTTATGTGAAGCCATTGATATGGTTGTAGCGAGGCAGAGTTAATGGATTTAGCGTTATTAAAAAAACTGTCTAACGCTAAAATATTAGTGGTTGGGGATGTGATGCTTGACCGTTATTGGCATGGTGATTCAGGGCGCATATCGCCAGAAGCACCTGTGCCTATAGTTAAAGTAAGTAAATTTGAAGATAAAGCCGGTGGCGCCGCAAACGTGGCAAAAAATATTGCCCGTTTAGATGGTAAAGTTGGCTTGTTGGGTTTAATTGGTGAAGATGAAAGCGGCCAAATATTAGAGCGAATTCTTGCTGATGAACGTATAGATTCACAATTAGTCAGTGTTTGTGATTTGCCAACTATTTCAAAAATGCGTGTGATTAGCCGTCATCAACAAGTCGTTAGACTTGACTTAGAAGAGATGTTTACTGAGCAACACAGTCAACTACTTTTAAACCGTCTGGAATTAGTATTAGATGAGTACGACTTTGTCTTGTTCTCAGATTATAACAAAGGCTCATTAAGCTTGATCCAGCAAATGATAAAACTTGCTAAAGGTGCTGGAAAAACAGTTCTAATTGATCCTAAATCCTCAGACTTAAACTTATATCGCGGTGCTGATTTTATTACTCCTAACTTGAATGAATTCAAGCTTGCCGGTGGTAAAACAGATTCGGAACAGCATTTAGCAGACAGTGCTCGAGCACTGATCAGCAATGCAGGGATCGCGGCCATGCTATTGACTCGCTCAGAGCAAGGTATGTCACTTATTAGTGCCGATGAAAAACACGATTTTGCAGCGCAACAGCTTGAAGTCAGTGATGTTACTGGCGCTGGTGATACTGTTATTGCAACTCTGGCGGTGATGTTAGGTGCAGGAATGCAGCCTAAAGATGCTGTGGAAATTGCTAACCTTGCGGCTGGAATTGCAGTGAGTAAATTAGGGGCAGCTACGGTATCGCCTGAAGAGTTAAGTCGTAAGTTAGGTCAATACTTACAAAAAACCGGCGAGCATTATCAAACCCCATTTGATGATGTGCTTCAGCATATTGAGTTTGCAAAGCAAAATGGTGAAACTATCGTGTTCACCAATGGTTGTTTTGACATTTTACATGCGGGGCATGTGCGTTACTTAGCACAAGCCAAAGCACGTGGAGATCGTCTAGTCGTCGGTTTAAATAATGATGAATCAATAACGCGTTTAAAAGGTCCTGAGCGCCCTATTAACCCGCTTGATGAGCGTGCTATGGTGCTGAGCGCTTTGGCATCAGTTGATTGGGTAATTCCATTTGGTGCAGTTGAAGAAAACGATACACCCGCTAAATTAATTGAGCTGATCAGTCCTGATATCTTAGTAAAGGGTGGAGATTACACTGTTGAACAAATTGCAGGCGCTGATCATGTACTTCGCCATGGCGGAAAAGTTGAAGTACTTGAGTTTTTAAATGGCTGCTCTACGTCAAAAGTGATCAGTAAAATAAAGGCTTAACGGCTATATTTTAAGAGTGGACTGGTATGCTGTGTGTAACTGCTGCCAGTCTGTAGTTTGCCAATGCATTACTTTATTTCGGCCTTGCTCTTTATGAAACGAACGAGCAAGGCGGGTCATATTAGCTTGTTGCCAATTACTGGCGGGGAGTTTTAGTTCACCGCGGTCAAAGTCAATAATGTATATCTCGCCCGTTTCATCAAATAGAATGTTGTTAATATTCAAATCAGCGTGATACACCCCATGATTATGAAAATCCGCAATCGTGTGTGCTACTTTAATTAACTCTTGTGCGCTAAAGGGACGTTGTTTTAATATATCAAGCACACTTTGTGCGCCTGCAACAGCTTGAGTAATTATATCGCCACGGTAAATTAAGCCAGCTTGCGATATTTTAGCTGCAATCGGCTTTGGTACATTTAGACCTAATTCGCACAGTTTCATCATTAATGAAAACTCTTGGTAAACACGGGTTTTTTCCAGTCCAAAAAACACATATTGATCACTTAGCACTTTACCCACTAAACCGCCACGCCAATAATGCCTGAGCACTGCTGTTAGCCCGTTATGGCAGAAAAACCATGCAGTTGCGCGACCTTTTTTGGCGCCGACAATTTTTCCTTGCTGCTGCCAATATTCATTATCAAACCAATTTAAGCTAATTTCGGCACTATGCTCAGGATGGCTTAAAATAATGTGTTCATTGATGGTTTGCTGGTTAAACATGGCGTACTTATTTTATTGCAGGTGATAGTGCTATCTTAACCTGTTTTAAAGCCGAGCATAAGTGCTTGCAATAGTGGGTGGTTAATTTAAGATCATGATAATTATCCAGCATAAAGCAAAGGACACCTGTGACTGACTTAACCACCTATTCAGATATTTGTATTTTAAGACTCTCAGCAATTGGTGATGTTTGCCATGGCGTATCTGCAGTGCAGGCAATTCAAAAAGCGCACCCCAATGCAAAAGTTACCTGGGTGGTCGGCAAAATTGAAGCCATGTTACTAGCTGATTTACCCGGTGTTGAGCTGGTGGTGTTTGATAAAAAACAAGGCAAAGCAGCCTATCAGCAATTAAAACAACAATTTAAAGGGCGTAAGTTTGATGTGTTGCTGCATATGCAAGTGGCACTTCGAGCTAACTTAGTGGCGCGTTGTATTCCTGCAAAAGTTAAAATTGGTTTTGATTGGGCGCGCTCAAAAGAATTGCATAGCTTGTTTATTAACCAGCGCATTGCACCACAGCAGCAGGCTCATGTGTTAGAAGGCTTTAAAGGCTTTGCGCAGGCGATAGGTGTACCTGATTATCAACCAAACTGGCAAATGCCAGTCAGCGAACATGATCAAAGTAATGCTGATGAATTACTTGGTACGGAGCGATTAGAGGGGCGAATTTTTGTGATTTCTCCAGCTGCCAGTAAAAAAGAACGCAATTGGCTGGCTGAACGCTATGCTAAGCTTGCAGAACATGCCTACAAGCAAGGGTTTCATGTGGTGATTACGGGTGGCCCGACAGAGCTTGAAGTGACGCTCAGTGATGACATTATTGCAGCCACTACAACGCCAATCCTTAATTTAGTGGGTAAAACCAAACTCAAAGAGTTGCTTTGCGTACTTAAACGAGCTGCATTGGTATTAGCACCTGATACAGGCCCTGCTCATATGGCCGTCACCGTAGGCACTCCCGTTATTGGTTTATATGCCCACTCAAACCCGAAACGCACTGGACCCTATTTATATCAAAATTACGTGGTTGAGGTGTATCACCAAAACTTACTCAAGCAAACTGGTAAAACCGCTGAGCAATTACCTTGGGGGACACGGGTTAAAGGCAGTGATCTAATGAGCCAAATAAGTGTTGATGAAGTAGCTTTGATGTTTGACCTTGTGGTTGAGAAAGAGCAATTATGAGCAATATCAATAAAGCCTTATTTTTAGACCGTGATGGCGTGGTTAATATCGATCATGGTTATGTTTATGAGTCGGATAAATTTGAATTTGTGCCAGGCGTATTTACTACATGTAAGGCGTTTGCTGATGCAGGCTATAAACTGATCATAGTGACTAATCAATCTGGTATTGGCCGTGGTTACTATTCAGAGGCGGATTTTCACGCTCTAACACAGTGGATGATAGCCCAATTTGCTGCGCATCAAGTAAAGGTGACAGATGTTTACTTTTGCCCACACCACCCGAAAAAAGCATTACCCGAATACCTCAAAGAGTGTGATTGTCGTAAACCAGCTCCGGGCATGTTACTGCAAGGCATCGCTGATCATCATATCAATCCAGCTGGCAGCATTATGGTTGGAGACAAACTAAGCGACATGCAAGCGGCAAGTAAAGCGGTTATTGGCACTCGGGTGCTTGTACGATCCGGGCAGGAGTTTGATGCGGTAGCCATCGACTCGGCAGATCATGTTTGTGATTCGTTAGCAGACTTACCCTCAATACTGCTATAGCTCAATGTAAACTGGCAGCATAAGTTGTCAGTTCCTTATTTCTGCGATGAACTACAAACAGTGCATTTGTTTGACTAAACTTTTACAATAGCCACAAAGATGAGCCGTGTTAACTTAAGTACGCTCACCCCGTTCAATAATTTGGAGATTACAGATGAGAGCATCTGCGTTTTTTACTCAGCTTCAGCAGCAAATTGAAGATGTAAAAGCCGAAGGCTTATATAAAAATGAGCGTATTATTACTTCGCAGCAGCAAGCACAAATTCAAGTTGCTTCTGGTGATAAAGTTATTAACTTCTGTGCAAATAATTACTTAGGTTTAGCGAATAGCCCTGAGCTGATCCAGGCTGCACAAAACGGCTTAAATGACCATGGCTTTGGTGTTGCGTCAGTACGGTTTATTTGTGGTACACAAGACATTCATAAAACATTAGAGAAGAAGATCAGTGAATTTTTAGAAACTGAAGACACGATTTTATATTCATCATGTTTTGATGCCAATACCGGTTTATTTGAAACAATTTTAGGCGCTGATGATGCGATTATCTCTGATTCGTTAAATCATGCTTCTATCATTGATGGCGTTCGTTTATGTAAAGCAAAGCGCTTCCGTTATGCAAATAATGATATGGCAGATCTTGAAAAGCAATTGATTGCTGCCGATGAAGCGGGTGCAAAAACAAAATTAATCGCCACCGATGGTGTGTTCTCAATGGATGGGGTTATTTGTAATCTTGAAGCGGTCTGTGACCTTGCTGATAAATACAATGCACTTGTTATGGTTGATGACTCTCATGCCGTTGGCTTTGTCGGTGAAAACGGCAAAGGCACACCTGAGTACTGCAACGTGCTAGACCGTGTTGATATTATTACCGGCACTTTAGGTAAGGCGCTTGGCGGTGCATCGGGTGGTTATACATCAGGTAAAAAAGAAATAGTTGAATGGTTACGCCAGCGCTCTCGCCCATATTTATTCTCAAACTCATTAGCGCCTTCAATCGTTACAGCATCAATCAAAGTATTAGAAATGCTCGAAAATGGCAGTGAATTGCGTGCTAAGTTATGGTCAAACGCTAAATACTTCCGTGAGCAAATGGAAGCGGCTGGATTTACCTGTGCGGGTAAAGATCACGCGATTATTCCAGTAATGTTAGGTGATGCTAAAGTTGCGTCTGCAATGGCTGATAAGTTATTAGCTGAAGGCATTTACGTCACTGGTTTTTCATTTCCAGTGGTGCCAAAAGGCCAAGCGCGTATTCGAACACAAATTTCTGCTGCGCACAGCATTGAGCAATTAGATACCGCAATTGACGCCTTTACCCGTATTGGTAAAGAAATGGGCATTATCTAATTAATTTATTTTAAACCGTTGCCTTCGCAGCGGTTTTTTTATTGAGTGTGATTCATGAAAGCATTATCTAAATTAAAAGCAGAACCAGGTATTTGGATGACGGATGCGCCAAAACCTGAAGTTGGGCATAACGATTTATTAATCAAAATTCGTAAAACCGCTATTTGTGGTACTGACGTACATATTTATAAGTGGGATGAGTGGGCGCAAAACACCATTCCTACGCCTATGGTAGTAGGTCATGAATATGTCGGTGAAGTGGTTGATATGGGTCAAGAAGTTCGCGGTTTTAGTGTTGGTGACCGAGTATCGGGCGAAGGGCATATTACCTGTGGCCATTGTCGTAACTGTCGCGCTGGGCGTGTTCATTTATGCCGTAACACCACTGGTGTAGGTGTTAACCGCGAGGGGGCTTTTGCCGAGTATTTAGTGATCCCAGCGTTTAATGCATTTAAAATTCCAGACAATATCAGTGATGAGTTAGCTTCTATTTTTGACCCATTCGGTAATGCAGTACACACAGCACTGTCATTCGATTTAGTGGGTGAAGATGTCTTGATCACAGGTGCAGGCCCAATTGGTATTATGGCTGCTGCAGTTGCAAAACATGTTGGCGCACGTCATGTAGTGATCACCGATGTCAATGAATACCGATTAGACCTTGCGCGTAAAATGGGCGCAACGCGTGCAGTTAATGTGGCTAATGAAAAGCTTGAAGATATTATTAAAGAGCTTGGTATGACAGAAGGCTTTGATATTGGTCTAGAAATGTCAGGCGTACCGGTTGCATTTAATAGCATGTTAAATAACATGAATCACGGTGGTAAAATTGCCATGCTAGGTATTCCACCATCTGATATGGCGGTTGATTGGAACCAAGTGATTTTTAAAGGCTTAGTGATCAAAGGGATTTATGGCCGTGAAATGTTTGAGACCTGGTACAAAATGGCCAGTCTTATTCAGTCAGGGCTCGATCTAAACCCAATCATCACTCATCAATATTCAATAGATGACTTCCAAGCTGGCTTTGATATGATGATTTCAGGCCAATCGGGGAAAGTAATTCTTAACTGGGATTAATTATCCACTTGTTAAGAGAATTAAAGGCGGCATTTGTCGCCTTTTTTGTAATTATAAGAGAGTACTATGGCATTTAAGCATATTTCAATTACCGAAACTCAAGCACTACTTAATAAAGATGATGTCGTGATTGCTGATATTCGCGATCCTAATTCGTATCAAGCAGGGCATATTCCGGGTTCAGAGCATTTATCAAATGCCAATATTGGCGAATTTATGATGAACAAAGAGTTTGATCAGCCAATTATTATTGTTTGTTATCATGGTATGAGCTCACAAGGCGCAGCCAGCTACTTAGCTGAGCAAGGCTTTGAAGATGTATACAGTATGGATGGTGGTTTTACCCAGTGGGAAACCCAATTGCCGGAGCAAGTGGAACGATGATCGAACTGGGTAGTATAAATAATCCACGTGCAGCACAAGGCTTTATTGATTATATAAAAAGCCAAGGCTTACAGGGCGAGCTTCGATCGCAAGATGGAAAAACGGTAATTATTTGTGTTGCCCCAGAGCATTTCCATCAAGCTCAGCCATTATGGCAAGCGTTTGTAGAAAACCCCAATCATGCCCGTTATCAAGAGGCATCTTGGCAAGTAGGAAGTACGCAGTCACCGTTGAGCTATCAAGGCCAAGAATTAAATTTAAAAGCACGCTTTAAAGCATTGAGCTGGTTAAACCAAACGGTCACTTTATTATGTGTAGGTATTTACATTGCCTTCTTACTCGGTGGCTTTGAGTCAATTTATAGCGTATTACAGTTTAAACCCGATCAACCATTAACTTGGCTTACACCTGCAATTGTGCATTTTACTGCTGTGCACTTAGTGTTTAATATTATGTGGTGGATCATGCTAGGCGATGGTATTGAAAAGCTCAGTGGTAAAAGTACTTTAGTAGGTCTTTTTTTAGTGACCGCGCTATTTAGTAATTGGGCTGAGTTTATTATGGTTGGCCCTAACTTTGGCGGCTTAAGTGGCGTTGTTTATGGTTTACTTGGGTTTTGTTGGATCCATCGGGCATTGAACCCGCAACAACCGGCTTTAGTAACTAATGGTATTATTGGTTTTATGCTGATTTGGCTGGTACTAGGCTTTGCTGACATGTTGTTTGTAAGTATGGCTAACTGGGCGCACTTAGGTGGGCTATTAAGCGGTATGGCTTACGCGTTTACCGCTCAATTGTTTACTAAAAAAACAGCTTAAGATACTCAGTTATATAAGTACTTAGTGATATAAATATTTAGTAAATAATACTTCGCGAATGATCTCTTGCCCTGTTTCTTGTTTTAACAGGGTTTTGAGTTTTTCGGCACAACGCTTTCTGATCTCTTCACGGCCGGTGAGTGATTTAATTTTTTCTTCAGGCTCTTTTGATAAAATTTCTACCAATGCATCTCTAAGTAACGGGGTGTGATGCTCAACAATAGCAATGTTTGACATATCACTGAGCATTAAATCTACAGTAATACGCACATAACCTAACTTTTTATTACTCTGACCAATATAGTTGGTAATGATATCGGGTTCGAAACCAAAGTAGCCCACAGTTGATTCAGCTTTGCTTGCAAAGCTGCTAAACAAGCTAATAAAGAAAGTGCTAATTAATATGCCAGCGTAAAGCGTTTTTTTCATATTCAGTAGAGAGCCCTGTAATTAATTGTTATTAGTCTATACGTAATAATGGCTAAGATACAGGCTGATGCAGCTATTATATTCATTAATCATCACTTTTTCCCCGACGCGGGCAGTGGTATCATTTAAAGGGTTATTATTAAATAGAGTTATCGTGATCACATTTCCTGTTTCTGTAACTGCGGATTGGCAGTTAGGTACATCAATCAATTCTTTGTCTTGTAACGAGCAAGACTGGCTACTTGAGCCCAACTCACTGACGGCTAAATTAAAAACACAGTGTGGTGAATTCTCTGTAAAAGTGCTTAGTGAGAAAGAGTTTGAATTGAGTATTTCACAACAACAATTATTAGATTGTTCACAACGTATTGGTATTAATCGTGAGGTTTTGTTGCTTTGTGATGGCATCCCTATGGTATACGCACAAAGCTGGCTGCCTGCCACCGATGATATGCAACAACAGCAATTATTGGCACTGGGTAATCGGCCTTTAGGTGATGTTATTTTTCAACATCCGGACTTAAAACGTACCGAAATTGAAATAGCGCGTTTTGATTGTCAGCACCCAGTACAGCAACTTGTTAGCCAATACTCTGTAGTTGTAAAACCCTTGTGGGGGCGTCGCAGTATTTTTTCGTTGGCGCAAAGCCGTTTTTTAGTAGCTGAAATATTTTTACCAGAGGCTTATCTATATCTATGAAATTTGCCGCCTTGCACATTGCTCATATACCGTATTATAAGCAGTTAATGCGCACCGATAAGCCTATCGGTACTTTATTGCTATTGTGGCCTACATATTGGGCATTGTGGCTTGCAAGTGGTGGTATGCCAAGCCTACTTAATTTTGTGGTATTTAGCTTTGGTGTATTTGTTATGCGCAGCGCAGGTTGTGTTATTAATGATTACGCAGATCGTAAAATTGACGGCGCGGTAAAACGCACAGCACAAAGACCCTTAGCTTCTGGCTTGGTGAGTAGTGGCGAAGCATTAAGCTTATTTTTGTTGCTTATCATAATTGCTTTCATACTGGTGTTGTTACTCAGTTGGCAAACCATATTATTGTCAGTCGGGGCATTGCTATTGGCATTTAGCTACCCATTTATGAAACGTTACACTAATTTACCGCAAATAGTGCTAGGTGCAGCTTTTGGTTGGGCTATTCCGATGGCTTTTATGGCTGCAACAGGTACTATCCCAGTGCTTGGCTGGTTGTTATTTATCGCTAATATTGCGTGGACTACGGCATACGATACTATGTATGCCATGGTAGACAGAGATGATGATTTGAAAATTGGCGTAAAGTCTACAGCAATATTGTTTGGTAGTGCCGATCGAATCATTATTTTTGCGCTAAATGGTGTATTTATAGGTTTGTTGGCTTTAATTGGTTATACGAGTCAATTAGCAATGCCGTATTGGCTTGGTCTATGTGTGGCATGTGGCTTTTTGGTTTACCAACAATTTCTAATTCATAGTCGTAATAGAGAGCATTGTTTTAAAGCTTTTTTAAATAACCATTATGTCGGTATGGTCGTTTTTATTGGCTTAGTGGCGTCCTTGCCAT
Organism: Pseudoalteromonas sp. SR41-8; assembly: GCF_014163915.1. Lineage (NCBI taxonomy): Bacteria > Pseudomonadati > Pseudomonadota > Gammaproteobacteria > Alteromonadales > Pseudoalteromonadaceae > Pseudoalteromonas > Pseudoalteromonas sp. SR41-8. The sequence continues at coordinate 61,620 of NZ_JACJEE010000020.1, read as the reverse complement.
TTAATCTATAGTGTTAGCGAGGTGGATCAATGACGCCACTGATTGAAGTGTTTTTCCTAAACCAACCCGCAACTGAATAGCGATTATCAATTGTCGGCAGTACTTCATGCATAAAGCGTTCGCTTTCAAACATCACGAACGTACCAGCTTTAGGCTGAATAGTGATTTCAACGTCTTTACTTTTAGGTTTGTAAATCACTAACTCACCACCAGATTGCACTGTATTTAAGTAAAATACAGTAGTAAATACACGGTTCGATCGCCCTTTAAATGCGTCGTAATGCTTTTTATAAAAGTCGCCATGCTGGTATTTCGCATAGTGACACTCATAATCAAATAAACCCAAAAAGAAATAACGATTCAAGTTTACTCTAATATCTTCTAGCGCATTTTGATAATCAATTTGAGCTTGGCTACTACCATCAAACCAAAAGGTCTTGTCGGTGCGTATACTCTTGTCTATTTGTAAATCCTGCTGACGGCCAATTCCTGCTGATTTAAAATTGGGGTTGATACGATAACAATCTTCTATCAACGCGTTAGTCAGTGTTTCATCAAACATATTTTCGATCACGGCGTAGCCATGAGTTTCTATGTCAGTTAAATAACGTCCAGGGATCAGGTTAAGGCTCATTAATTGTACTATATAGCAGGGAAGGCGCGTAGTTTAGCTTAAAATGATGCAAAGGTACTACTGAAGATTTAGAAACCAAGCCAGAGTTCTGCTTTAGGCTTGGTTTTCATGCTGTTACTTAAGAATTAATTGATAACGCTGTCTTTTCTATTAATGACAGGAGCTGGTTTATTGGGTCGTCAGCAGTAACTTGCTGGCTGGTTTGTACAATCAATTGCTCATGAGCTAAGTTCTTATTGGTTTTTAACTGGAGCAGGTTATTATTCTCTGCGACCGAACTTGCATGTTCAATACTGCTAATTGCAATATGGTTTGATTTACACAACCCGTCCATTACTTGCTCAATACTGCCAACTTTTATACTGCTGCTCTTGTTCAAACTATCGACAGCCTCATTCAGCATAGCTTGAATTTGTTTTGATTGTGAAAAACAACTATACATAGGGTAATCGTTTAAATCTTGTTTGCAAAGATTGTTCTTATTCGCAAGAGGATGACTTTTTGCAACGAATAAAATAAGTTGATCAGGTAAGTGTATGTCATTGCCAATACTATTAACTGCTTGCGAACAAACGCTAATATCAATTTCACCTAACTGTAGCTTACGCACCAACTCACTTTGTTCTTGTAGTTGCATTTCAATTTTTACATGAGGGTATTGTGCTAGAAATTGGCCACATGAAATAGGCACTATTGCACTTGCATGATTGGTATAGCCAATTACCAATTTCTCATTGGCGCAGCCATTAATTGATTGGAATAAACGCTTCTTAGTTTCTTCGAGCTTGCTTAAAGTGTCTTGTGCGTACTCTAAAAACAGCTCACCTTCAGTTGTTAGTTTCACTGAGCGGGTCGAGCGTTTAACTAATTCATAGCCAACTTCGTCCTCTAAGGTTTGAATGCTGCGAGTCAATGCTGAGGTGCTAATTTTGGTTGTTTCGGCCGCTTGGCGAAAATGTCGTAGCTGACCTAAAGCAACAAATTGCTCTAATTGTTCAAATCTCACTTTTATAGTCCTTTGTATAAGTAAGCCGCACTACTGGCGAACATAATTGATATTAATTTAATGGATAGTAATCCATTGTACCCAATTTGAAAAGTGTATTTCACATAATTTTTACAACTATCAGTTAGGGTAACGCTCTTTTATCTCCAAAAAAAGTGCTAAATTGTTAAGAAATATGTCCACAAGTTTAGGTTCAAACTGTTTGCCACTCTGCTCCTTGAGCAAATCGAGCACCTCTTCAAGTGGCCAAGCTTTTTTGTAGCAACGATCACTGCCAAGGGCATCAAAAACATCCGCTAGAGCTGTAATACGGCCAACAATATGAATATCTTTACCTGCAAGTTGATTTGGGTAGCCAGAGCCGTCCCATTTTTCATGATGTGTATACGCAATGATTGAACCACACTTTAAGATTTCATTATTCGAACTCTTCAGAATATCATAACCAACTTCGGCGTGAGTTTGCATAATCGCCCACTCTTGATCATCCAGCTTACCGGGTTTATTGAGAATATGATCTGGAATACTTATTTTTCCAATATCGTGTAAGGGTGAGGCGAGTTTTATCACTTCACACTCAAAGTTATTTAAGCCATATAACTTACCTAACAGTTCACTATAGTGCGCAACTCTTTTAACATGTGAACCGGTTTCTTTTGAACGTTTTTCAACGGCTTCACCGAGGATATACGATAGCTCTTTTTGCGAATCCTTCATCATTTCGCGTAATTTCAGGTTATCGTAAGCCAGAGCAATATTGTTGGCAAAAAACTCCAAAAGTTGATAATCGGTGGTTCCTAATAACGAGCCTTTACGTACATACAGCATTGTTTCGAGGCCTGCCTGAGTTGGAAAATAGCCAATGTAGTCATGCATGGTTTTTTGGGATGATTTGCGATTGTGTGCCTCAACAAATAATTGCTTTACATCTTCGGGGATCATATTGGCATTAGGTTCAGGCTCAACACCAGAGGCTGCCAGTAGCTTAAAATCAGTGGCAGGAGATGTTTGTTGGTTAACAGCTGCTGCACAATAAATTTCAGTGTCATCTAAGCCCATAACATTAGTTACATGGGATAAAATTGTTGATGCAAATTCATGGACACTATCACATTTTAAAAATGAGCTAGAAGCGTTGATTATTTTTTCAAGACCTTTTCTATGACGCTCAATAATTTGAATATCACGATGTGAACGCAGAGCTGAATACAATAATGTTTTCATTTTTATTGCCGTCAGCTCAGTTTTATTTTTGTAATCGTTAATGTCGTATTCACGTATCACAGCTTCTTCAGGGGCTTCGCCAGGTTGACCTGTTCGAAGAATAAGGCGGATGTCGTGGTTATTGATATCATCACGGATAAATTTTATTAGGTCTAAACCCGCATGGCTAGTTTCCATGACTACATCAATTAGGCCAACCGAAAAATCGAGATCTTGTTGTAATAATTCTTTTGCGGCTTGCGCTGAGTAAGCATGGTGCAAACATAAGGCTTTATCTTCAAAAGTAAATCCTGATAACACAAGCTTAGTGACTTGGTGAATATCATCTTCATCATCGACCACGAGAATATTCCAAAACGCCTGTGGTGACTGAGTTTCTGACTCTTCAATGGCATTTTCTGAAAATAAAAAGTCGTTCACATTTACACCTTTAGTTTTATCATTCACCTAAATAGTATAGTGCTTGTTTTTTAGTCTGCCTTGTTGCTCAGTGGTTTTTTTTCAATGTTTTTAAGTTCAATTTCAATTGCGTCACATGAAATATGTATTTCATATAAAGAGGTTAACAACGATAGAGCAAGGCAGGCTAGGCTAATACCAAATAAAATTACGCCAGTGGTTTTAAACTCGATAAATAATGCAAACATTGAAAGTGTACACATTAAAAAAGATGCAACGCCATAGACTTGCATGGTTCTAATGAGTCTAATGCGTTTTCTCAAGTTAGTTATTTGCGCAACGACTAATGGTCGAATAGTCTCTCCTTCGCGGGCGTTAAGTTCACGAATTAATTGTGCTAGCACTAAAAACCGGTTGGTATATGCTAATAACAACAAAGAGATTGCAGGGAACAGCAGTCCAGGTGTTGTGAGGGTCATGATTATTTCCTATATAACAATTACTTCGTTTAGAGTAGCTTAGGGTAATTTAATCGCAAAGTAAAAGAGGTTGTCATTGCAAAATAGAATAAATAACAACAATACAGAGCAAACACCATTTCAATGGTTAACAATCTATTGCGCTGCAAATGCGGTAGAGGCAAACATTGTCAAAGGGTTATTACTCAACAGCAATATTGAGTGCCAGTTACTTGGTGAGTCCTTGCAAGGAGCTGCTGGCGAAATACCTTTAGATCAAACTCAAGTGAGAGTGCAGGTTTTTGTGATTAAAGAGCGCCAGGCGCGGCAAATATTGGTAAACTACACTCAAGTACAACAATCCGCTCCTGATTGGGTATGCCCCAACTGTAATGAGCATAATGGGCCAACATTTGAAATTTGTTGGTCTTGTAGGACACCAAATAATGACTAAAGCGAATAATTTTCAGCGTATAAGAGAGCTTAACTATTTGCAGCAAGCGGTACTGGCAGCAGCATTAATTGAACGCATGCTACCTAATTATGGTTTATTTAGTGAAGCAACAGGATTTGGTGACGAAGCTATTTTACGCAGTGCACTTAATTTGTGTTGGGAAAAAATCTTACTGCCGAAAAGTAAAATAAGCCTTGAAAAGCAAATTGAGAAAATAGAGCCTAATGTTCCAGAACTCGCTGATTTTGATATGTTCGGTACTTATCCTGCTATAGATGCCGCCACTGCCTTATTAGGTTTAATGCATGGTTTAATTGCCAAAGATGAGCAAGAATTTATCAGCATTAGTAAAATCTCTCAGGCGACTGTTGCGCGTTTTATTGAATATCAATTAACGGTTGAAGGTGAGCTGGCTGATAATACAGCGGTACGTGAACATCCGTTAATGCAATACGAAATTGAAGTGTTAGGCGAGTTAATTGATTTTGTTGAGCAGATGGGCAGAGTAACAGCTGAAAATGTGAAAGCGTTAAAGCAACATGCTATCGCTGATGGACAAACAAACATTGGTATTACACTTTAAGTAACCAAAACTCTGATTAAGAGATTTATTTTAAGAATTTAAAAGTGCCAAAGGGCATGGGAGAAAACTGCAGTGCGAATTTTAGGCATTGAATCGTCGTGTGATGAAACGGGAATTGCAATCTATGATGATGAACAAGGTCTACTTGCTCATCAACTCTATAGCCAAGTAAAAGTGCATGCAGATTATGGCGGTGTAGTGCCTGAACTTGCATCTCGAGATCATGTTCGTAAAACCTTGCCATTAATCGATGCTGCTTTTGCACAGGCCGGTTGCGGACCTGAAGATATCGATGGTATTGCTTACACTGCAGGCCCAGGACTGGTGGGAGCATTATTAGTGGGTACTTCAATTGGACGCTCACTTGCCTATGGGTGGAATATTCCAGCAGTGGCTGTTCATCATATGGAGGGCCATCTACTGGCGCCAATGCTTGAAGAAAACGTGCCTGAATTTCCGTTTATTGCTTTACTCGTATCAGGTGGACACACCATGATGGTTAAAGTCGCTGGGATTGGTCAGTATGAAGTATTGGGTGAATCGGTAGATGATGCTGCAGGCGAAGCATTTGATAAAACAGCTAAGTTACTTGGTTTAGATTACCCTGGTGGGCCACGGTTAGCTAAACTTGCTGAGCAAGGTGTTCCTAAGCGCTTTATTTTCCCACGACCAATGACAGATAAACCGGGCCTTGACTTTAGTTTTAGCGGCTTGAAAACGGCGGCTGCAATTACTATTCGTAATAATGACGATGATCAGCAAACCAAAGCCGATATCGCTCATGCGTTTCAAACCGCAGTTATTGATACATTAGTTATTAAATGTAAGCGTGCTTTAAAGCAAACGGGTATAAATCGCTTAGTAATTGCCGGTGGTGTAAGCGCCAATATACAGCTACGTGCGCAACTAGAGCGTGTAATGCAAGGCATGAAAGGACAGGTTTATTATCCGCGCACAGAGTTTTGTACTGACAATGGTGCCATGATCGCCTATGCGGGTATGCAGCGCTTAAAGGCTGGGCAGTTTGCCAGCCTTGATATGAAAACGAAACCACGTTGGCCGATAGATAGTTTAGAGGCTATTTAAATTTAAGTATTGTTATCATCTTTAGTTGGTGGCGTTTTTTTGTCACCAATTTTAGGTTCTTTGCCACTAAATAAACGTTTAATATTGGCGTGGTGGCGAAAGATAATCAAAATAGTTAAAAATGTTACTGGTAAGGTATAAAGCGGTTTGATCCACCAAGTGTATAATGGCGCTAAAGAAACGGCAACTAATGCCCCAAGTGACGAATAGCGTGTAATAGCAACAACAGCCACCCAGGTTGAAATTAATAACCCGCCTAACAACAAGCCAATGGGTAGCAATGTTCCAAATGCAGTTGCAACTGCTTTACCGCCTTTAAAGTGAAAGAATACCGGAAACATATGTCCTAAACACGCAGCAACCCCTATCAATCCCAGCATTAGTGGTTCAAGTTGTAAAAAATAAGCTCCCCAGACAGGAATAGTCCCTTTGAGAATATCAAACACTAAGACTAAGCAGGCTGGAACAGCCCCACCAAGACGATAAACATTAGTTGCGCCAGGGTTGTTTGAGCCATTGCTGCGAGGATCGGGTAGTTTAAATAGCCGAGACACTAAAATGGCTGATGAAATCGACCCGAGTAAATAGGCTAAAACTAACATTAAAACGGCTATCACGCGCTTCCTTATTTTTTAATCGCAGTTTTTCGGCTATCATTGGCCGCAAAAATTGCATTCATACTTTTCGTGGTTCAAATAGCAGATACATAATGTATCTATACGCTTATATCATATGGGTAATTTTTACATGATGTACCTATAGGCTATTGTATGGGTAATTTTTACATAATAAAACACAGTTAAAGTGTATAAAGGCTATAAATGCAAATTATAGCCGATGTAGACTCAAGTCAATGAGTTTTAAGTTTTTGCCAGTTGGAGCAGTTATGGATAAGGTTTTTATATCGCAACTACATGTTGACACTATCATAGGCGTGTACGATTTTGAAAAAGAAACTAAACAGAGTTTGTATTTTGATATCGAGATGCTGTGTGATATTAAACCCGCAGCAAAAACCGATGACATTGCCTTAGCACTTGATTACGCAAAGGTAAGTGAGAGAGTAATCGCGCACACGACAGCAAAGCCTGTTGAGTTATTGGAGACCTTAGTAGAGCAACTAGCGGCTATCATTTTAACCGAGTTTGCTACAACACAAGTTACCATTCGAGTTAGTAAACCCGCAGCCGTCGCGCAAGCACGCACTGTAGGTGTTGAAATTACCCGACTCAAGGCACGTTAAGATGGCGCAAATTTATATTAGCCTTGGCTCTAATGTTGATAAAGAACATTATATCCGCCAAGCGTTAATCGCCCTAAAAGCACACCTTGTAGAATTCGAGCATTCCAGTGTCTTTGAAAGCGAAGCAGTTGGCTTTGCAGGTAATAACTTTTACAACTCAGTCATTGGTGCACAAACACAGATACCGCTTCCCCAGTTATGTCAGTTACTCAAACAGATTGAACGAGAGAATGGTCGTACAAATAACGATAAAAAATTTAGCCCGCGTACACTCGATCTAGATTTACTGTTTTACGATGATGTAGTGTGTGATTCTCCTGCACAGTTACCCCGTGATGAAATCACCAAAAATGCCTTTGTCCTGCAGCCATTGGCAGAAATAGCCCCCGATTTTTATCATCCTACAGCAAAGCAAACAATTGCCCAGTTGTGGAATACTTACAACAACCCTAAGCAAAAACTATGGAAGGTGGAGTTTACTAACCCATGAGTATTATCGAAATTATTGTTTTAGCCCTGATCCAGGGATTAACTGAGTTTTTACCTATTTCAAGCTCAGCTCATCTCATTCTCCCTTCACAAATTCTTGGTTGGCAAGATCAAGGCCTTGCCTTCGATGTTGCGGTGCACGTTGGTACCTTGATTGCGGTGGTGATTTATTTCCGCAAAGAAGTGGTAGAAATACTTGCGGCATGGTTTAAATCATTTGGTGCACAAGGTGCAACAGATGATAGTAAACTTGGCTGGTGGATTATTTTAGGCACTATACCAGCCGCTGTACTGGGTTTAATTTTTAAAGACTTAATCGAGCTCTATTTACGCAGTGCGTGGGTAATTGCAATCACCACTATTTTGTTTGGCTTATTACTTTGGTATGCCGACGTAAAAGGTAAGCAAACTAAAACAATTTATCAATTAACTTGGAAATCAGCACTGATGATCGGTATGGCGCAAGCGATGGCGATGATCCCTGGTACGTCACGCTCGGGTATTACTATGACCGCCGGTTTAATGCTGGGGATGAATAAACAAAGCGCTGCGCGTTTTTCATTTTTACTCGCAATTCCAGTGATCTCAATGATGGGCTTGTATTACACCATTGAGCTGGCATTAGGGGATCATGTAGTTGATTGGACAACGTTAATTTTAGGTGCCGGTTTATCGTTTATCTCTGCGTATGCGTGTATTTTCCTGTTCTTAAAAATAATTGAACGTATGGGGATGATGCCATTTGTTATCTATCGATTATTATTGGGCGTAGGTTTAATTGTATTTTTGATGATGTAGCACTGCGTTTATTAAAGATAAATAAAAACGCCTTAGCTCAATGAGCTAAGGCGTTTTTTATAAGCCAATATACCCTTCAATTAGAAAGTGTATTTTGCACCCATCGATAAGCGACGACCTTTAACGTCAAAGAACTCACCATTATCATAAGTGAATGGATTACGAGGTGGTGCACGGTCTAGGATATTGTTTACACCAATACGTACTTGTAATTCATCTAATAGATAAGTTTTGTACATAAAATCGAACGTTGTGTAAGACGGGATATCATTGTAGTTATTATCTTCAATGTTCCATTCATTACTTTCTACACTACTATGGCGGTAATTAGCCGTTAAAATGTAACTTGAATCATCATGTGAGTAGATTGCGTTAAAGCGACCTTTCCAGCGAGGATCTGCCATTTCACCTACATTTGAGCGGAAATCTGCCGTACGACCGGTTGGGTTTTCACTGTCTTCTTCTAGGTAAGTTGCAGTAAGTTTAATTGCTAAATCACCATTCCCTAACTCTGTGCGGTAAGCTGTTTCAATATCTAGGCCTTTTTTGGCGATGATAGAAGCATTAATTGGACGCTCATAATAGTTAATGATGTCGCCCGTTTCTTTATTTCGTACGAAGTTTGAGCAAAATGGGTTGTCTAGCGATGATGACTCATAACATAGTTCTACGCTATCACGTCCAAAGTATTGAATCGCACCTTCAATTTCAAATGACCAGTAATCAAGAGTTAAATCTAAGCCTTCAATAAATTCAGGAGTGTAGATCAAGCCTATAGTGTAATCGTTTGATGTTTCGTTTTTTAGTGCTTGGTTACCTTGTACAAAACCTGGCAGGCTACCAGCGGCTTGCCAATCGGCAGTTGGCATCCAACCTTCAGCTAAACCGTCCGCTTGACAGTTAGCGATTACATTTACTTTATATTCGCTACCTGAGCTGGTAATTTCATCAGCACGACATGGGTCTTTACGGCCTGAATTAAACGTTTGTGAGCTTGGCGTAAATAAGTCACTTAGGCTTGGTGCACGTACTGATTTTGAACGATTTAAACGCACACGTACTTCGTCTGTAACGCCCCAGTTTAATGATAACTTCCACGCATCATCACCACCAGTAACCGAGTAATCCATATAACGGTACGCAGTTTCAAAGGTTAAGTCAGTTGCTAAAAAATGATCTACAAGCAATGGCACTGAGATCTCTGTTGAGAATTCATTTACATCGATATCACCTTTCATTGGCAAGCTTGAGTTCCCAAAAATAAGGCCATTTTGCATTGCGTGATCAGGATGAGTCTCGGCGCTTTCTCGGCGATGTTCAACGGTAAATGCGGCAGCGACAGCACCTGCTGGTAATTCAAATAATAAACCATCAAATGTTGCAGCAACAACTAGCTGGTCTTGTTTGGCAGTACGCGTAGCATTCGTTGCTATATAATTAAGCTGTGCTTGAGAAGCACTTTGTGCGCCCATAGGGTTAAAAGCAACACACCCTTCACGTTCACCTGTGACATTACCATCGGCATCACGAACTGCACACACGATTTGGCCATTAAGTTCTACAGCATCTATTGCATTGACTAAATTTTGCTCTAATACTTCACCGCGCCATAAGGTATCTTGTTCGATACGGCCATACTGCACATAGGTGCTGTAGCCCCAGTCATCGTTTAAAATGCCTTCAAAACCAAGAGATGCACGGATCACCGAACGATCTTGTTGATAGGCGCGATCACCCCATAGATTTTCGTTAGCTTGGCGCAAAGTAACTTTATCTAACCCGTTAGCATCCATAATCTTAGCCATATCATCGCGGATAAAGGCATTATCACGACGAATCGTGTGAGCAAAGAAAGCTGGCGAGCTTTCAGTAGTTGCTTTTGAGTCAGACCAAGTAAAATCGAATGTTGCAGCATGGTCGTCATTAATTTCGTATGTACCATACGTTGATAAAATAGCGCGCTCTAATGGAGTTTGAAAATAGCTTTTGTAACCATGACTAAAAACACCATCGCCTGGGTTATTAGCATCTGCGTAATAACGGTTATTAGCTGATGCGTTAGGCACACCAGAGTTTTCTACGCGACCTAGACCATAATCAAATGCTTGTACGTTACCGCTATTATCAAATGCCCAGTGATGGTTGTTGTAATGATCGTCAGTTAGCGAGCCTGTTTTACTGAAAAAGTCACCGCCTTCAGAGTAATAGCCAAGGGTACTTTGCTTACCTAATATAACGCGCTCAGGAATACCATCGGTACCAGATTTATTAGCTGGATTTGCGTATGAAGTTACAGGATTACGGTAAAAATCACGACTTAACTTGTTATAGCTATCTGTTTTTGAGTAGTTAAGAGACGTTACAAACGATAGCTTGTCACCTTCCATACCACCGGTGATAGAGAAAAAGTTTTGCTCGCCACCGCTTTGTTCTGGACGAATCGTAGATGCATCAATTTCAATGCCATCAAATGATTTTTTTGTGATGATGTTTACGACACCTGCTACAGCGTCGGCACCATATACTGCTGCTGCACCCCCTGTGGCGATTTCTACTCGTTCGATCAGAGTTGTTGGAATATTATTTAAATCTACCGCAGTGCTGCCTACTGAACCTGCGACAAAGCGGCGACCATTTACTAATACCAGTGTGCGCTCAGACCCTAAACCACGTAAATCGGTGGTGTTTAATCCTGATGCATAAATAAAGCTAGTAGTGGTTTCCGGAGATAGGCCAACCGTTGCTTGCGGTAGCTCAGCTAATAAATCATTAACGTTAGTAATGCCGGCGTTTTCCATCTCAACGCCACTGATCACCGTAACTGGTGTCGGTGAAGTAAGGTTAAATCGCTTTATTTTCGAACCTGTTACTTGAATGCGTTCGACAGGTTTTACGTCAGTTGCTTCTTGTGCAAATGCATTGGCAGCACCAACAGTACCAGTAATTAATACTGCATTAATTGCAGCTGTAATAAGATTTAATTTTTTCAACATAACACCTTTTAATTTCGACAAGGTTTACCCTGTGGGTAATTTAACTTGATGGAATTCACAAAGGACTTACATTGTTAGCCATATTAACTTTGAGGTTAAATATATGCCTTTCAATGTAACCAAATGTAATTTAGTGCGATGTTTTATCACAGTACCCAAATAGAGTCTTTTGTGGGGCAAATATGTCTTTTGTTGCTAAAAAGTGTTTTTTGTTTTTATTATGGGTATTTGTTGGTATCATCTTGATTTTAAATTATATTATTTGTATTCATAGCTTTACGTTTTTTGTTTTTAGTATTTTCATAACATTGAGTTATCTTGCTCATTAACTATTTTGCAATTAACTATCAATTATTTTGTTTGTAAAATGAGCTTTAAAGTTAATTTTGTTTAAAAAGTGTCGCGCAATACTTGAGCGGTTAGGCATAAGTAAGGGAACTATTTAACTTATATACTTATTCGTTGTCATTTAGCACAAGTGTTGTGTTAGATGGCAATGGTAACTGAACGCTATTTTTGGCATTATGGCACCTCATCTATTATCTATTTTTTAGTGCTGCGTAAGCTATGTGTGGCGGCAAAGGAATAATATGCATATTCATATTTTAGGCATTTGCGGCACCTTTATGGGTGGTATTGCAGCGATAGCTAAGTCGCTAGGCCATACAGTCACGGGCTCGGATCTAAACGTATATCCGCCAATGAGCACGCAACTTGAAGAGCTTGGTATTAAATTAACCCAAGGCTATGATGTCTCTCAGTTAGAACCTGCACCAGATATGGTGATTATTGGCAATGCAATGAGTCGTGGTAACCCATGTGTTGAATATGTATTGGACAAGGGCTTAGCGTATACTTCCGGCCCTGAATGGTTAAAGCATAATTTATTACAAAACTCCTGGGTACTGGCGGTTGCTGGAACTCATGGTAAAACCACCACTGCAAGTATGCTGGCATGGATTTTAGAATTTGCGGGTTTAAAGCCAGGATTCTTGATCGGTGGTATCGTGCAAAATTTTGGTTTGTCGGCACGGGTTGGCGAAACGCCTTTTTTTGTTATTGAAGCTGATGAATACGACACTGCATTTTTTGATAAACGCAGTAAGTTTGTTCATTACTTACCGCGCACACTGATTTTAAACAATCTTGAATTTGATCATGCTGATATTTTTGAAGATTTAAACGCTATTAAAAAACAATTTCATCATTTGATGCGTACACTACCAAGTAGCGGCAAAGTTATTTGGCCACAACAAGACGATGCTGTGCAAGATGTGATTAACCAAGGTTGTTGGAGCGAAAGTGAAACACTGGGCGCTGATTGGGGATATGAGCTGATTAATGCCGATGGCAGTGAATTTGCAGTGTTACTCAATGATGAATACCAAGGCTCAGTAAAATGGCAAGCGTTTGGTGAGCACAATGTTAAAAACGCTATTATGGCTATTGCTGCCGCGCGCCATGTCGGGATTGCAATTGAACATAGCATTGCAGGGTTAGGGGAATTTATTAGTCCTAAACGTAGGATGGAGCTAAAAGCCGATATTGCCAATATTAAAGTGTATGACGACTTTGCTCATCACCCAACAGCTATCACTACAACGCTTGCTGGGTTGCGTGCAAAAGTAGGCAATGAAAAAATTATTGCGATATTAGAGCCGCGCTCAAACACTATGAAAATGGGTGTACATCAACATACGTTATTGGCGTCATTAGCTGATGCTGATGATGTGTATTTATTCGAGCCAGATAATTTAACCTGGTCATTAAGTGAGCAGGCCAAACAGGCTGGTATGTTATGCTTGAGTAATACAGATGAGATCGTTGAACAAGTAGTCTCCCAAGCGCAACCGCAGCAACATATTTTAATCATGAGTAATGGTGGCTTTAATGGCCTCCACGACACATTGATAACAGCTTTGCAGCATAAATTTATCCAGCAATAAACCGGAGCGACAGTGCAATATAAAGAAACCATAACGCTGGCCTTTAGTGGTGCGTCAGGCGCGCCATATGGCTTACGATTACTTGAAGTATTGCTCGCGCAGCAGTTTCGCGTGTATGTATTGATCTCAAGCGCGGCGCGTGTAGTGCTAGATACTGAATCAAACATTAAATTATCAGCCAATGAAGATAAAGCCACCGAACAATTAAGTAGCTTATTTAAAGCACAGCCAGGACAGTTACAAGTATTTGGTAAAGATAACTGGTTTAGCCCTGTGGCATCTGGCTCTGCAGCGCCGAAAAAAATGGTCGTGTGCCCGTGTAGTGCAGGCTCTGTCTCTGCAATAGCGATTGGGGCCTCTGATAATTTATTAGAGCGCGCCGCTGATGTCGTGATTAAAGAGCGTGGTCAGTTAATTTTAGTGCCACGAGAAACGCCATTTAGTGAAATCCATTTAGAAAACATGCTAAAGCTCGCAAAGCTCGGGGTAACAATTATGCCAGCTGCACCAGGGTTTTATCATCAACCGCAAACTATTAATGACTTAGTTGATTTTATGGTTGCACGTATTTTAGATCATTTAAATATTGCACACACACTAACTAAACGTTGGGGTTATGGGGAGGGTAAATCATGAGTAAAGCATTGGCTTTGAATATTGAAGGCCTGACCAAGGTATATAAAAATGGTGTTGAAGCCGTTAAAGGCGTTGATCTAAAAGTATATGAAGGTGATTTTTTTGCCTTGTTAGGCCCAAATGGCGCGGGTAAGTCAACTACCATTGGGGTAATCTCATCATTGGTCAATAAAACCAAAGGCTTAGTAGAGGTGTTTGGTCACAACATAGATTCAGATTTAGAAGCCGCTAAATCACAACTAGGCTTAGTGCCACAAGAGTTTAACTTTAGCCAGTTTGAAACGTTGACGCAAATACTGGTAAATCAAGCGGGTTATTACGGAGTTCCCCGTAAGGTGGCGCATCAACGAGCGGATAAATATTTAGCGCAATTAGGCTTACTTGAAAAGAAAGACAAACAAGCACGAACACTATCAGGCGGTATGAAACGTCGTTTAATGATTGCTCGCGCGTTAATGCATGAACCAAAACTGCTAATTTTAGATGAGCCAACCGCCGGTGTTGATATTGAATTACGCCGTTCGATGTGGGATTTTTTAAGACAAATTAATGAGCAGGGGGTGACGATTATTCTCACCACCCATTACTTAGAAGAAGCCGAACTGCTGTGTAAAAATATCGCGATTATTGATTCCGGCATTATCGTTGAAAACACCACCATTAAAGCACTGCTTGCCAAACTAGATAAAGAAACCTTTATTCTTGATTTAAAACAGCCTGTCCAGCCAGTTACCGTTACGCTTGATGGTTATAAGTTTACTATGGCTGATGATCATACTATTGAGGTTGAAGTAGCCAAATCACAGGGCTTGAATGCAGTATTTACAGCATTAACCGAGCAGGGCAATACCGTGCTTAGCATGCGTAATAAAGCTAATCGATTAGAAGAGTTGTTTGTAGGTTTACTAGAGCAAGGGCGGGGCAAGTAGATGTTTAAATATGGCGTAGCCTTAAAGAGTTTATGGTTTAAAGAGTGCATTCGATTTTTGCGTATCTGGGTACAAACACTCGTGCCGCCGGCAATCACTATGAGTTTGTACTTTGTGATTTTCGGTAATCTTATAGGCTCTCGTATTGGTGATATGGGGGGCTTTAGTTATATGGAGTTTATTGTACCGGGTCTTATCATGATGTCGGTGATCACTAATTCGTATTCTAATGTGGCATCAAGCTTTTATTCAACCAAGTTTCAAAAAAGCATTGAAGAGCTGTTAGTTGCACCCGTGCCTAATTATATTATTGTGCTTGGCTATATGGGTGGCGGCATGACCCGTGGCATGCTGGTAGGATTAATTGTTACGTGTGTGTCGTTATTATTTGTTGATATTCAAATCCATAATATTTTTGTGATCATCGCGACAGTAATTTTAACTTCTGCGGTATTTGCTTTAGGCGGTTTGATCAATGCTATTTATGCTAATAGCTTTGACGATATCAGTATAATTCCGACCTTTATTTTAACGCCATTGACCTATCTAGGTGGTGTGTTTTACTCAATCACTTTATTGCCAGAGTTTTGGCAAGGCGTATCGCAGGTTAATCCAATTATTTATATGGTTAATGCCTTTAGGTATGGTTTCTTAGGCGTGTCGGATGTTGATTTAACTGTCGCATTTGGCGTGTTGTTATTATTTATTACAGCCTTATTTATATTAGCTTTAACGTTAATTAAAAAAGGTGTGGGGTTAAGACACTAATGAGTGATGCAAATTCACGAAGTATTGTATCGAATCAACAAGGCTTACATGAAAAGCTGGATGATATAGTTAATAAGCATTTAACTGCACAGTTTAAAAAACCCATTGCAGCTCATACGCAAACGGCGTTTGATCAAGTAAATGAAAAAGTGCAGGCTTTTAATGGGCCCATTATTTTAGATTCGTGTTGTGGGGTAGGTGAAAGCACGGCTAATTTAGCTAAACGCCACCCTGATGCGTTAGTTATAGGAATTGATAAGTCATCGCATCGTTTGGATAAGCATGATATTGAATATAAACAAACCGATTCAGGTCAGTACATTTTAGTGCAAGCCGATTTAAATGACTTTTGGCGACTCGCAGTGGCGGCTAATTGGCAACCCACACATCATTATTTGCTGTATCCAAATCCGTGGCCAAAAGCGAAGCATATTCAACGTCGCTGGCATGGCGCTGCTATTTTTCCATTTATCGTTAAATTAGGTGGGCTGTTAGAAGTTCGCAGCAATTGGGATATTTATGTTAAAGAGTTTGCTCAAGCACTGAAGCTCACCGGACACGACTGCACAGTCGAACTTTATCAAAATGACCTGGCAGTTACGCCATTTGAACGTAAATATTGGGCAAGTGGTCAACAAAGTCACCGTTTAGTGATTAATTTAAATGCTGGCTCGAAATAAAAATTAAGTGTTTTATAAGTTAATGTTTTCGTATATCTCTTAACCTGAGTTCAGGTTAAGAGATTGGATACGGTTGATTTTTATTTGCAGTAATATGTGGCACAGGCTCGGCAAAGTAATTGCCTTGCATTAGCGTCACATTTGCTTTTTTAAGCGCGTTGGCGATAGGTTTACTCTCTACATGCTCAGCAATTAGCTGTAAGTTGAGTTGCTTTGCAAAGTTGGCAATATGCTCAACATATAGATAAATGTCTTTATCGTGAATGATCTGTCTGATCAAACTACCATCAAGCTTAATACCATCTACTTCTAATTTTAGTACATTAGAGATATTCGAATAACCTGTACCAAAATCATCAATTATTACCCGTATACCACGATTTTTAACCATGGTTATAAATGCTTTTACTTCAGAAAAATTTGCGATAGCTTCGGTTTCCAATAGTTCTAAGGTAATATTACTCGGTAGTGGATAGCGTTTAAATTCGTTTTCCAAAAATTCAGCAAGGCTTGGATCAAGCATATCTTGGGCTGTAATATTGATGCTCCAGCACGTACTGGTTTTTCTAAATCGTGCAAAGCATTGTGTGAGCATAGTGCGGGTGAGCATGCCATCCATGCGAGAGCGATTAACGACATCTAAGAACGATTCTGGTTTAAGAATTTCACCATGGCAGGTGATCATTCTAGCCAAACATTCATACTGAATAATGGCATTCGTTTCATTATCATAAATTGCCTGAAAATAAGGCACAATTCTGTTGTTCTCAAATGCTTCACGTACTTCTTTTGCCATTGCTACATTATACTGATATTGGTTTTTTACATCATGTAGTGCGCTGGAGTAATTGACCACAGTGTGGCGTCCCTGCTTGGCTTGTAATGCGGCAATATGGGCATTTTCAAGTAACATTGATTTATTGCCACTGGCGATGCCTGCGCACAAGGTGATGTATATAAAAGGGTCGGTAAGTAATGGGGTACTGCAATTATAGGCTTGGATCACCTCGAGAAAACCTGCATTATCTTTACCCAAAGGAGCGATGAGGACTATTTTGTTGGTCGTTAGACGAAACATCTGACTACCCGCAGGGCGGCGCTTTTTGAAGTGTTGCAACAAGTTTTTCATAACGCGGTCGCCTACTTCAGTACCATAAAAACTGCTTATATCTTCAACTTCATTTACCCAAATAACAGCAAGTTGCAGATGATGATTAGGGGAGTTTTTAATATAATATTCAAGTGCAATATGATTGGCAAAGCCACTACTGGTATCGGTTGAAATTGCACGTTTCAATAAATACACATAAATACCGGCTACCAACAGAGCAATAAAAAAGAAAAAAATGGCCATGCCCGCAGCTTTAGATACACTTTGCGCTAATCGCTGATTGAGATCGTATATGGTGATATCGGCCCCTGTTAAGTAGGTGACTCCATTGGCATCAACGAAAGGGACAAAAATTGTTTTAAAATGTCCCCATTGATCTTTTGATATTTCAAACACCGGCTCTGTTGAATAAAATGCGCCAATATTAGCGGCAGTTGCTTCAGGGTAAAGATCGAGTAATTGGGTGATTCTACCGGTATTTTGATCGTTTTGAGTGTAACTCGATGCACTAAAATGTACATTACCGTCTTTTAATATCATGGCGTACACATAAGCGATATTTAACGCATTAGCAAACTCTGAAAGTTGCCGACTTTTTTGTTGGTATTCGGTTGATGATATATATTGGCCTGCATTGATTTTTTGATGATAGTCATCACCAAGTATATGCTTGACACTTAATGCGGCATTGAGTAATCGAGTATCGACGCTGTGCATAATATCGTTACGGGTGCTGTTGTAGGTGTAATAGATGTAGCTTAATAAACTGATAAAAAACAGTATGAAACCCGCGATTATCCAATTTGTCCGTAAATTTGTATTTATCATGCTCTTCCTTGATTTATTAGCCCTTCTATTATACAAAAAAAGGCTGTATCGCCTATAAAAATATAGTTAGCCAAATTAATGATAAATATTAATCAACTTATCATTAATTTGTCATGCAATTGGCTACTTTTGTGGCTTTATACGAGACATTTCTACTCTATTACAGTAAAGTTAACGCATTTCATAGAATCATTGTAGTTTTGGCGTTATTAGCGATGGAGTTCATTGATATGGATCTTCAGCTAAACAAAGCTACATTCACTGGGTATAAAGATGGATCAAAAGCGTTGTGCCGTCGCCTCTAAAGAAACTCTGATGCGTATATTTACTGTGCCTGAAGCACCAGACTCAACTTTGAGTAAAATCGAACTTGAGATCTCGAGCAATTTAGCAGGTTTTTTGAATGAGAACATAGCGGCAATTGAAAAGCCATTGCATGAGATTGAAAAAGATTTTCAATCGGCAGCGATCCCAGAAGATCCGACTTTTGTATCTGCTTATGCGCAAGATATTATGGAGCAACTTGTCGCTCATTCAGTGCATACGGCTGCGCCAAGCTTTATTGGTCACATGACGTCAGCATTACCGCATTTTGTATTGCCACTTTCTAAGTTGATGGTTGGCCTTAATCAAAACTTAGTAAAAATAGAAACCTCCAAAGCATTTACTCCACTTGAGCGCCAAGTGCTTGGTATGATGCATCATTTGGCATACGGGCAAGATGACAGTTTTTATAGCAAATGGATGCACAGTGCGAAAACGTCGCTAGGTGCTTTTTGTTCGGGTGGCACAATCGCCAATATTACCGCATTGTGGATTGCTCGTAATCGCTTACTGAAAGCGGACGGTGAATTTAAAGGGATTGGTTCACAAGGTTTGATCAGTGCAATGTTGCATTATGGATATAAAGGCCTTGCAGTACTTATTTCTGAACGTGGCCATTACTCGCTAGGAAAATCAGCTGATTTACTTGGCATTGGTCGTGATAACTTTATTGCCATTAAAACTGCAGATAACAATAAGGTTGATGTTGATGCAATGCGCGCCAAAGCCCATGAGCTAGCAGCGCAAGGTATAAAAGTGATGGCCATTGTTGGGGTAGCCGGCACGACTGAAACCGGTAATATTGATCCTCTTGATGCTATGGCTGATTTAAGCGCTGAACTCAACTGCCATTTTCATGTAGATGCAGCATGGGGAGGAGCTACGCTGCTTTCTAGTACATACCGCTCGTTACTAAAAGGTATTGAGCGAGCAGATTCAATTACCATCGATGCTCATAAACAAATGTATGTGCCAATGGGCGCTGGGTTAGTGCTATTTAAAGATCCTACAGCTACGGATGCTATAGAACATCATGCAGAATATATTTTACGTAAAGGCTCTAAAGATTTAGGCAGCCACACACTTGAAGGTAGTCGTCCTGGTATGGCTATGTTAGTGCATGCTTGCTTACGCGTTATTGGCCGTAAAGGCTACGAAATATTAATAGATAAAGGGATTGAAAAAGCCCGTTACTTTGCTGATTTAGTGAAAGCAGATGACGACTTTGAGCTGATCTCAGAACCTGAGTTATGTTTACTGACATACCGTTATGTGCCAAAACAGATAAAACAAAAAATAGCTCAAGCAGATGAACAAACGCGTTTGGATATCTTTGCCTCGTTAAATCGTTTTACTGCCAGTATGCAAAAACGCCAACGTGAAGCCGGTCGTTCATTTGTGTCCCGTACCCGTTTAACTCCCGCGCAGTATGATCATCAACCTACAGTGGTATTTCGAGTCGTACTTGCAAATCCGCTGACATCAGAGAGTATTTTAAAAGATATACTTGCTGAGCAAAAAGAGCTGGCTAAAACAGATCCTGTATTTAAGAAATATCTTAAGAAATACATGGACTGAGCAGTAACAGTTGCGTTATTCCCAGGTTGCGTGGGGATAACGCAAGCAGCACTTTCTTTGTTAGCTAAAACACGATGTTCTGATCATTTCAGTGATAATATGTTGAGATGGTTTAATTTTTTCCATCGCCAAAAATTCATCGGGTTGGTGAGCCTGATTAATTGAACCCGGTCCCATCACAATCGTTTCACAACCTAATTGTTGAATAAATGGCGCTTCAGTACAGTAGTTCACTGCAACTGCTTGCTCTCCTGATATTTTTTCTGCCAGTTTAACTAATGCCGAATCAGTACTGCCGGTAAAAGCGGGGATTGGCTCGTGCATATCCATCACACTGACTGAATCTGGATATTGGTTATTGATCTCTGTAGCTATTTTTAACAGCATCATTTGCAGTTCTTGCACACTTAGACCCGGTAAAGGGCGCATATCAATATGCATTTCACAGCAGCCACATATGCGATTTGCATTATCGCCACCATGAATGTGTCCTAGATTTAAAGTAGGGTAAGGAATAACAAAATGCTCAACTGCATATTTATTCTTTAATTGCTCTTTTAAAGTTAACAGTTTTGCAATAACTTTATGCATCACTTCAATGGCATTTAAACCACGTTCAGGATCAGAGCTATGTCCGGAACGACCGACTACGCGAATCGCGCTGCTCATATGTCCTTTATGTGTGAAAACAGGTGTCATATCAGTAGGTTCACCAATAATACACCGAGCTGGCTTTAAGTTTTTATGCTGACAAACTTGCTGTGCACCGGCCATGGTGGTTTCTTCGTCGGCAGTAGCTAGAATCAAAATTGGCTGTGTTTGAATATTCTTATCTAGTTCACTGATTGCCTGTAATACAAAAGCGAAAAAACCTTTCATATCAATACTGCCTAGACCATATAATTTATTGTTATCTTCACTTAATTTAAACGGATTATAGTTCCAACGACTATCATCAAATGGGACTGTATCGGTATGACCGGCAAGCATTAAACCACCATCTCCCTGGCCACGTTTTGCGAGTAAGTTAAAACGACCTTTAGGGCCCGACAACTCAGTAATTTCACATTCAAATCCAAGACTTGTACACCAAGTAGCTAATAAATCGATCACCCCTTTATTGCTCATAGACAATGACTCATCCATGGCACTAATTGAAGGTGCAGCAATCAATTGCTGATACATAGATAAAAAAGACGGTAATGACATAAAAAAATCCAAAATAAGTATTCAATCTAATTGCATAACAATATAAAAGTATTTATGATGAATATCAATTCACTTTTTAAGCATAAATATATTAAAGCGACGCAATGAATATAAAACGACGATAACCAGATTTCATTCATAAAATAGTGTTTTATGCACTGTTAAACCCGATTTGAATATATATGTAGTAACAAAAAACCAAAAAGAGTAACGAATGAAAGTAGTGATTATTGGCGCAAGTGGCTATAGCGGCGCAGAATTAGCAAGTTTGGTAGTAAAACACCCGCAATTAACCTTAGCTGGTTGCTATGTATCTGAGCAAAGCTTAGATAAGGGTAAATTATTAAGTGACTTGTATCCTGAGCATTTAGGTTTGCTTGATTCTCCTTTATTGCCTCTTAGTGAGAGCGCTTATAACGACATTGAAAAGTCGGCCGATTTTGTATGTTTGTGTACTGATCATAAAGTGAGTGTTGACTTAGCGCCACGTTTTTTAAGCATGGGCAAAAAAGTATTTGATTTATCGGGTGGCTACCGTTTAAGCAGTAATGAAGATTATCAAACTTATTATGGTTTTGAGCATCAACATACGGAATTACTCAGTGAAGCGGCTTACGGATTGGCTGAATGGAATAGTGAAGCAATCGCTAAAGCGCAGTTAGTCGCTGTGGCTGGTTGCTATCCAACAGCAGCGCTGAATGCGTTAAAACCTTTGCAACAAGCCGGCTTATTAGCCGATCAAACCATTATTATTAATGCTGTATCGGGTGTAACCGGTGCGGGGCGTAAAGCTAGTGTAGCCACGCATTTTTGTGAAGTGTCGTTAGCACCTTATGGATTGTTTAATCATAGACACAGTCCTGAGATTGAGCAGCATTTAGGTCACAAGGTGTTATTTACGCCGCATTTAGGTAATTTTCCACGCGGTATTTTAGAAACTATTTATGTGCAATTGAAACCTGGAGTTACACCAGAGCAAGTTACACAAGCTTATCAAGTGCTTGCTGATGAGCCACTGATCAGATTGCTTGGTAATAAAATGCCATCAATTAAAGGAGTTGCAAAGCAGCCTTACGTTGATATTGCATGGCAGCAGCAAGGTACGCAGCTAATTGTGATGGCAGCTATTGATAACTTATTAAAAGGTGCTGCAGGGCAAGCATTGCAGTGCATTAATTTAGCCATGGGTATTGCCCATAGTACAGGTTTAAAAGGGTAGTTAGTAATGCAAACATGGGTCATTAAACTCGGTGGTGCAGTACTCAATACAGAAGACGCGGCTAAAGCGTTATTTGAGGCGCTTGCATCGCAAACTCAAGCACAATTTGTCATCGTTCATGGTGGCGGTTCACTAGTTGATAATTGGTTGACTGAGGCTGGTTTTGCTAGTGCGAAACATCAAGGTTTACGCATCAGTCCAAAAGAGCAAATGCCTTATATTGTTGGCGCGCTTGCTGGGTGTGCTAATAAACAATTAATGAGCCAAGCAATTATCGCAGGTCATAAACCCGTCGGGCTTAGTTTATACGAAGCGGGCATTATTTCGTCACAAAAACTCAAAGCGCTTGGTCAAGTTGGTAATTGTGACGGCGGTGTGCAAAGTGTGATACCGGAGTTATTAAAACTTGGTCGTTTACCTCTGGTCAGCTCTATCGGCTTTGGTGAAGATGGCCTTTGGTATAACGTAAACGCTGATGAAGCCGCGGCGGCAATAGCTAAAGAGCTTAATGCGGAAATTATTTTTATGACTGATGTAGAAGCTGTACTTGATGCAAATAAACAGCCGTTACATCAACTTGACACAAACCAGATCAATACTTTAATTGCAGAAGGAGTAATTTTGGGTGGGATGGAGGTCAAAGTAAAGACCAGCCTTCTTGCTGCCCAGCACTTACGACGTGGCGTTTACATTTCGAGCTGGCAAAAGCCAGAAAACTTAATTGCTCTACTCGCGGGTGAGCACGTCGGAACAAAAATTACACCATAG
This sequence comes from Pseudoalteromonas sp. SR41-8, assembly GCF_014163915.1. NCBI lineage: Bacteria > Pseudomonadati > Pseudomonadota > Gammaproteobacteria > Alteromonadales > Pseudoalteromonadaceae > Pseudoalteromonas > Pseudoalteromonas sp. SR41-8. The sequence goes on along the minus strand of NZ_JACJEE010000020.1, from coordinate 38,257 downwards.
GTTTTATATGTTTAATCATTTTTTATCGGGTCTAGAGTTAGACCAACAAGGCGCACTTAAATTACTTAACTTAGCGCAAAAAATTAAAGCTAACCCAGCTGATTTTAGTCAAGCACTGGCTGGCAAATCGGTGGTTACTTTATTTGAAAAACCAAGCTTACGTACGCGTTTATCATTTGATATAGGTATTAATAAGTTAGGTGGACATGCTGTGTATCTTGATTCACAAAATGGCGCCATGGGCGCACGTGAATCAGTAAAAGACTTTGCATTGAACATTGCCAGTTGGGCTGACGGTATTGTGGCGCGGGTATATCAGCATAAAACATTAACCACACTTGCTGAATTTTCAAGCGTACCTGTGGTCAACAGTCTGTGCGATTTATATCATCCATGCCAAGCACTTGCTGACTTTCTAACACTGCAAGAAGTATATGGCGATGTAAGCCAGCTAAAATTAGCTTATTTAGGTGAAGGCAACAACGTAACGCATTCACTGATGTTACTTGCGGCTACTTTAGGCACAGATTTTGTTGCCGTATGCCCTAAAGGTAGTTCACCAGACTCGCAAATTTTAAAGCAGGCTGAGCAAATTGCCGCAATGAATGGTGCATCAGTGATGGTGAGTGATCGTGTTGAAGCGGCTGTAGGCGCTAACGCAGTGTATGCCGATACATGGGTATCAATGGGCGATGATACGCCACTTGAACAAGTAAAAGAAAAGTACATGCCGTATCAATTAAATGCGGCGTTGCTTAAACAGACTGGGGCTGACACTGTACTGCATTGCCAGCCAGCACACCGTGAATTTGAAATTACTTCTGAGGTAATGGATGGTCCGGCGTCAAAAATTATACAACAAGCAGAAAACCGTATGCATGCGCAAAACGCATTGCTTGTTTCATTATTAAATCCAAATTTTGTGTAAGGTATCACCAATGAGTTCTATTAAAAAAGTTGTATTAGCCTATTCTGGTGGTTTAGATACGTCAGCCATCGTGCCATGGTTAAAAGAAAACTACGGTTGTGAAGTTATCGCGTTTGTTGCCGATGTAGGTCAAGGTGCTGAAGAACTTGAAGGCGTTGAAGCAAAAGCGATCGCATCTGGTGCGTCTGAATGTTATGTAGTTGACTTAAAAGACGAAATGGTAAGTGATTATATTTACCCAACGTTAAAAACCGGTTCAATTTACGAAGGTACTTATTTATTAGGTACGTCAATGGCACGTCCTATTATTGCTAAAGCGCAAGTTGAGATTGCTCGTAAAGTAGGTGCTGATGCACTTTCTCATGGTTGTACTGGTAAAGGTAATGACCAAGTGCGCTTTGAATCTTGTTTTGCGGCCCTTGCGCCTGATCTTCAAGTTATTGCGCCATGGCGTGAGTGGGACTTATCAAGCCGTGAGTCATTACTTGACTACTTGGCAGAGCGTAATATTCCATGTTCTGCATCGGCAACTAAAATCTACAGCCGTGATGCAAACGCGTGGCATATTTCTCACGAAGGTGGCGAGCTTGAAGATCCGTGGTGTCAACCAAGTGAGCAAGTGTGGACTTGGACTAGCTCACCAGAGCAAGCACCCAATGAGCCTGAATTTGTTACCTTAAACGTGGTTGAAGGTGAAGTTGTTGCTGTCAATGGCGAGCAGCTTAAACCGTATGATTGTCTAGTTAAACTTAATGATATTGCATCCCCACATGGTGTTGGTCGTGTTGATATCGTTGAAAACCGTTTAGTGGGCATGAAATCCCGTGGTTGTTATGAAACCCCTGGTGGCACAGTGATCATGGCGGCATTACAAGCGATTGATGAGTTAGTACTTGATAAAGCAAGCCGCAAATGGAAAGAAGTACTGGGCGGCGAGTTTTCACATTTAGTATATGACGGTCGTTGGTTTACACCACTTAAAGATTCAATCTTAGCGGGCGCAGAAGCGTTATCAACTGTGGCTACTGGTGAAGTTATTCTTAAGCTTTATAAAGGCCAAGTAACAGCGGTTCAGAAAAAATCACCTAATAGCTTATACAGCGAAGATTTTGCTACGTTTGGTGCAGATGATGTTTACGACCAATCGCATGCTGAAGGCTTTATTCGTTTATTCTCGCTTTCAAGCAGAATTTCAGCACTAGCGAAGAAGTAATTTTACTACAGCCTCGTAGCAATAAGGCGGGGCAATTTCAGGGTTTGGAGAGATTTCATGGCATTATGGGGCGGACGTTTTTCTACGGGTCCAGATGAGGCGTTTAAACAATTTAACGACTCACTTCCCTTCGATTATCAACTCGCAGAGCAAGATATAGTTGGCTCTGTAGCGTGGGCAGGTGCCCTTAAGCAGGTTGACGTATTAAGTAGTGATGAACACAAAAAGTTAGTCGCTGCGTTATATGAATTACTCGACGAAGTAAAAGCTGATCCACAAGCTGTGGCAACGTCAGGAGCTGAAGATATTCACTCACATGTTGAAGCTGCATTGATCGAAAAAGTGGGTGACTTAGCTAAAAAATTACATACCGGACGTAGTCGTAACGATCAGGTCGCTACTGACTTTCGTTTATGGTGTCGTGATACCGCCGCTCACATACTTACGGCGCTTGGTCAGTTAAAAGGTGAGTTTATCGCTTTAGCTGAACGTGAGCTGGGCACTATCTTACCTGGTTATACCCATTTACAACGTGCTCAGCCATTGTTGTTTAGTCATTGGTGTATGGCTTACGTGGAAATGATCGAACGTGATGAAAGCCGTTTAGCAGATGCTAAAGCGCGAATGAATTTTTGCCCTTTGGGCAGTGGGGCACTTGCCGGTACTGCGTACCCAATTGATCGGCAAGCACTTGCCGTGGGGTTAGGTTTTACCGCTGCGACTAAAAATAGTTTAGATGCCGTATCAGATCGTGACTTTGTGGTTGAGCTATTAAGCTGTGCATCAATCTCTATGATCCATTTATCGCGTATGTCAGAAGATTTGATCTTTTATAATTCGGGTGAAGCGGGTTTCATTGAGTTAGCAGATAATGTTACTTCAGGCTCATCATTGATGCCACAAAAGAAGAACCCCGATGCGCTAGAGCTTATTCGCGGCAAAACAGGGCGTGTATTTGGTGCCTTTAGTGCCATGATGATGACGTTAAAAGCACTGCCACTTGCCTATAATAAAGATATGCAAGAAGATAAAGAAGGCTTATTTGATGCCATGCCAACGTGGCTAGCTTGTATTCATATGGCGCAAGCGTGTATCAAAGGTATAAAAGTAAATGGCGATCGTACTTTAGCCGCCGCTAAGGGCGGGCATTCAAATGCGACAGAGCTTGCTGACTATTTAGTCGCCAAAGGGATCCCTTTTAGGGAAGGTCATCATATTGTTGGTGTGTTGGTACAAATGGCTATCGCACAAGGGAATAACTTAGAAGATTTAAGTTTAGAACAATTCCAATCGGTGCATAGTATTTTTGCACAGGACGTATATGCTGTACTAGAGATAGACGCATGTATAAAAGCGCGTCAAGCACTTGGTGGTACATCTTTAGAGCAAGTTACAGTTGCAGTTAAAGATGCCAAAAAAAAACAGCAAATAACAGTTCGTGACGCTAATCTTGACGATGTAGAGTCAATTGCTAAATTGATCCAGCACTGGGCTACGGTAGGTGAAAATTTACCGCGTGCTAAAAGTGACATGGTACATTCGATCAATGAGTTTGCAGTTACCGAAGTTGCTGGAGAAGTCGCGGGCTGCGCATCATTGTATATTTATGATACTGGTCTTGCTGAAATTCGTTCACTAGGGATAGATCCTGAAACAGGTATTACTGGGCAAGGTCGTCAGTTAGTTGAACATTTATTAGTTAAAGCCAAAAAATTGGCACTCAATCGCATCATTGTTTTGACGCGAGTACCTGATTTCTTTGAGAAACAAGGTTTCACATTCTGTACTAAAGACAGCTTACCGGAAAAGGTAATGAAAGATTGTGAACTGTGTTTACGCAGAGACAATTGTGACGAAGTCGCAATGGAATTTATTTTAAAGCTAAGTACGAGTACGGAGATCCCGTGTAAAAACGTGGCTTAAAATCCCTGGATATAAAAAGCGTACGGTTATCCCTGTGCGTTTTTTTATGTCTTGCTATATCTGGTATGACCTGTTGTATTGGTTAGCTGTAGCAAATAAAAGATCAAAAAAAGATCGTTTTTTTAAATGTTGGATCAGTAATTGCTTATTACTAGGTGTAAGATGGCTCAGCGTGAGTTCATCTTTAAAAGCGCCAAGCAGTTATCAGAGCGTTAAAAACAGTGGCTTATTTAATAAGTCATTTTATTCAACATTTATTGAAAGGATTAATCTTATGCAAGTTACAGCTAACAGCCAATTACAAATGCAAGCATATAATAATATGCAACAATCAAAGCCAGCACTTGAACAAAGCGCTAGTAATAAAACCCTACAATCTGATACAGTGTCTATATCTAATGAAGCTCTATTAGCGTCTAAAGGCGAAGCTGAAATTCAGCGCGGTGGTGGTGGTATTACAACTGAGCCAGACCGTCGTCGTCCTTCGTAGTTTGCTGATAGACTCGACAAAAAACGAGCTGGTGTATGTATTTTGATTTAACATCTTTGGGAATTCACTTTGATACTATAATCATTTGGGGATTGTTAATGGCTTGCCTGTATAACTTATTTTTAAAGTTTGCAGTCGAAGACCGAAGTAATTCACCACTCGTTGTTTCTTGTTTAATGTTATTTTCATACTCGCTCAGTTATGAAATTGTCGATTTGAATGCCGGTGTATCTATTTACTCTATTTGGGCTACATATGATGTAGTTACCATGTTAGTTATATTACTTTCTCACAAACTGTTAAGGTTGCGTTTTACTTCAACATTGTATTACGTAATGTTTGGCTTATCATTTAATACACTTTTATATTTAATTTTGCATATTGATATTGTCGTTTTTGAGAATAAAGATTATTGGTGGTTTTGGAGCTTTTTCTCTGTAGGCATAAATACAGTAGATTTTTTCATGGTTGTAACACTGATCTTTGGGAAAGATTGGTTACATATCGGTAAATTATATTCTAAATGGACAAAGAAAAAACCGGCGATTAATTTTAAAAATTGCTAAAGCAATTTTTAAAATTAATTAATGACGTTGTTTCAAGAGTATTTCAGTATCTATTTAGCTTCACTCATTATGTGGGGCTTCATGATGGCGTTTCTATACAATGTTGTTAAAAAATCATCAGCTCCAAGTAGTGATCCTTCTGTTATGTGGATGTCATTAGCTATTTTTTTATCTTATCTTGTTTCTGACCCTTTACTCAATTTATCACTTGGGGTTGATATGATGTATAGCTATTACAGCTATTCTATTTGGGCTATTTGTGATTTATTTCTCCTCGTTGTGATTTTGCTCATTGCTAAAAACAAATCTATTAAAAATTGCCCAGCTAAGCTATATCTAAGCATAGGTTTAACAGTGAATATGCTGTTATTTATTGGCATGCATATAGATGTCAGCATCGTTAACCGTTTTGAGCCTTGGTGGTTTTGGAAAGTTTATTCTGTCACGGTTAATATTATGGATGTGATGATGATTATTGCATTATTGTGTAACAAAGATTTTTTAGGTTTGGTGCGTGGGTATAATCGGTTACGAGGCCTAAATAAACATTAGGCCCTTGTTTAGAACACTTAAAACCGATATTCCCAGCTGGTTTTTAATGCGCTGTTGGTATCAGACTCGTTAGCAAGTTCGTCTTTATACACTGAGCCGCTGATCTTCCATAAACCACTAAAAATAGCCTGCTGATAACCAAGCTCTAATTGTAAGCGTTCAAACGTTTCAGCGACTTGAGTCAAGTCGGTGATGTCAGTTTTAAACCAACGTAACTTCGCATAGCCGCCATAACCGTTCATAGTATGATAATGCGCACCTAATACTGCTGATTTACTTTGCTGTGGTGTTGCAGAGCCAATTAAGCGGTCTTTATGATTATAGGCTTGGGCATAGTTCGTAAAGCTTTCATTAGCCTCATTACAGCTAAGTTGGGCCGTACAATCTTGTTGGGTATTTGAATATTCAAAATAGGTTTTTAATAACTGTTTTTGATCACCAAAAAAACTCTCTACACCAAGGGTATAAAAAGGATCACTGGGCGCAATACCACTGTCATTTTTACCCATTAGCTCAGTATAAAAAGCAATCGGTTGATTGGCGATGCTGGTTGAGTACTTAGCATCTAAACTGGTTAAGCGTTGCTTAGTTGTTATCAGTTCGAGCGAATTGGGGGCTATTTCTGTGCTGGTTAAATAATCAGAGCCCGCTGAGCTAAATGCAATCTCAAGCCCCGCAAGTGGTGTGCTGGCAAAGCGCATAGCCCAGTAGTTGCCTTTTTCACCATTACTTAAATGCGGTTTTTGTTTCGCGTAAATCCCGGTTAACTGCCAATTACCAATAAAGGAGAGCCAGCTTGGACCTACATATTGGGTGTTAGCGCGGTTTATCCGTAGCCCTTTCATTGGTGCTGCATTATTTGATAGCAGTAGTGCGTTATCGTTACTGGGTCCCCACCAATGGCTTACTTGCTCTGCACTGACAGACCAGCCGCCGATTAATACTGCTAAATAACTGCCGTGATAATTTGTGTATTCATCATCTAGTGCCTCATCAGCGTAATTAACACTGACTTTGGCGCTAACACGGTCGCCAGTGATAGAGCCATAGCTATTTATACCACTTTTTTGTTGATCGCGCTTACCAAAGCTTTGTTGCAAAGCTGGCTCACTATTGTAGTTAAGCCTGACACCAGAGCTACTGCCTTGTTTAGCTCTATCTAAGGCATGTTTTACGTGTTGATAAGCAAATTGACTCTGTGTTGATAAACTGCTGCTTTCAATTGTACTTAAATCTCTGGCAATACCTTGCCACATTAGGGGATAACTATTGATCGGTTGTTTAATCACACCTTGGTTAAAGAGCATTTCAATTGAAGCGCGTAATAAAGGGTCGTCACTTTCAATCCAAGGTGTTGCAAACGCCGGTGTAGCAATGGCAATTAAGGCGCTTAAATAGATATTTAACTTCATCCGTGTAACTTTTCCTGCAATGCTTTTACTACAATAGGGTGTACAAACTCACTGACATCGCCTTTATGACGGGCGACTTCTTTAACGAGGGTTGAAGAGATAAATGAGTTTTTTTCAGCTGGGGTTAAAAAAACACTCTCCAAATCAGGATTTAAACGACGATTCATATTGGCAAGCTGAAACTCATAATCAAAGTCAGACACAGCACGAATACCGCGGATCAACACATTAGCACTATGATCGCGTGCTAAATCAGCTAATAATCCAGAAAAGCCAATAACACTGACGTTATCTAAATGAGTGAGTAAACTATTGGCAATTGCTACCCGCTCATCAAGGCTAAAGCAGGGTTTTTTACTAGGGTTGTGAGCAACTGCAACAATTACAGTATCAAACATTTTAGCTGCCCGCTGGATCAGATCTGTGTGTCCATTGGTTAATGGATCAAAGGTACCAGGGTAAATTGCGGTGACTTTCATAAATATCATCTTAGTGTTATTTTGAGGGTTATATTAACAGTCTTTGTTGTCCAGATCAGCCTGCAAATTGCGACTGCATATTTTCATTTGTAAATGAGTTTATTTCAATAAGAAACAATAACTACGAATTATGGATTAGAAATTTTCAAGGTAGTATTTTATTGGATTATATTTGTATATACTGCGCGGCTAATAATACTGAGTGAATTATGGTCATTTACTCTAATAAAAATAATCAGAGTCGCAGGATATGAGTACCAAGGATAAAATAATTACAACTAGCATAATGCTATTTAACCAACATGGCGAGCGCGCGATAACAACCAATCATATCGCTTCTCACATGGGCATCAGTCCCGGTAATCTTTATTATCACTTTAAAAATAAAGAAGACATTATTCGCCATATTTTTGCATTATATAGTAAGCATTTGCACACTCAGTTTGTGCCAATGGAAAAGCAGGATGAAGCACTGACACACTTAACTGGGTATCTTGATGCTTTGTTTGAGTTGATGTGGCGTTTTCATTTTTTCTATGACAATTTGGGTGATATTTTATCTCGCGACGAAGTACTGAAAAAAGACTATATTGAGTTCCAAGCAGCTTTGTTAAGCCAAGTGCGCGAAATTGTAATTGGCCTGCGTGAAGTTGGTATGATCGCAATTGACGATGAAGATGCTGTTGAGCTTGCTCACATGCTAAAAATTACTGTCAGTTTTTGGACTCCTTACATTAAAGCTAGACGGTTAAGCGGTGAGTTAATTCAGCAAGATATTTATAATGGTATCTTAAAAGTGTTAGCACTTTTTAAAGCATTTGGTACAGAGCAAAGCATCCCAAAAATTAACTTGTTACGCGAAAAATACAGTAAATTAGCGGCACAGGCAGGTGCCGTTTAATTAAACGCAGCGGTTGTTTATTTCCTAGACGTTAGATTTTTTGTTATAATCCCGCGCCCAACACGTGGGTGCGTGAATCCTAAATATTGTCTAACGAGTAAACTATGCTTAAATTTATCGTCAAACTCCATCCTGAAATAGCCATTAAAAGCCGTTCTGTGCGAAAACGTTTTACTAAGTTGTTAGAGAACAACATTAAAATTGTATTACGCAAGCTTGACGAAAAAGTACAAGTACAAAATAACTGGGACAATATATCCGTCGTAACTAAATTAGATGACGCGCAAATGCGTATTGATTTTATCGATGGCTTACAACGGATCCCAGGTATCGTGCAGTTTATTGAAGTGACAGAAACTAACTACGAAAACCTGCACGATATTTACGAAAAAGCGCTAGATATGGTTGGTCACACTGTTGTTGGCAAAACATTCTGTGTGCGTTGTAAACGCCAAGGTAAGCATGATTTCACTTCTACCGATGTAGAGCGTTATGTTGGGGGTGGGTTAAATCAACACGTCGATGGCGCCAGCGTAAGACTGAAAAATCCTGAAGTAACTATTCGCCTTGAAATTAAAGATGATAAAGCTTACGTAGTAACGCACACCCATCATGGTATGGCCGGTTTCCCATTACCAACGCAAGAAGATGTCTTGTCGTTAATGTCAGGTGGATTTGACTCGGGCGTTGCTAGTTATCAAATGATCCGCAAAGGCGCTCGTACGCACTTTTTGTTCTTCAATTTAGGTGGTGCGGCGCACGAGATTGGTGTTAAACAAGCCAGCTATTATATTTGGAAGCAGTTTAGCTCAACCCATAAAGTTAAATTTATCAGTGTTGACTTTGACCCCGTTGTTGCCGAAATTTTAGAAAATGTTGAAAACAGTCAAATGGGTGTAGTCCTCAAACGTATGATGATGCGTGCAGGCAGCCAAATAGCTGAAAAAATGGGGATTCAAGCGCTTGTTACCGGTGAGAGTCTAGGCCAAGTTTCAAGTCAAACATTAGCCAATTTAAGTGTGATTGACCGTGTTACCGAAACGCTTATATTACGCCCGCTGATCCAACACGACAAACAAGAAATTATAAACATCGCTCGTAAAATCGGCACCGCAGAAATGGCCGAAACTATGCCGGAATACTGTGGTGTGATCTCTAAAAAGCCTACAGTTAAAGCTAAAATTGCCGTAGTAGAAGCTGAAGAGCAAAAGTTTGATTTTGATGTGCTCAATACTGTTATTGAAAACGCACGTATTATGGATATTCGTGACATTGACGTTGAAGCTAAACAAGAGCTAAAAGAGGCAGAGTCAGTTTCTGATTTACCAGCTGATGCAGTTGTTGTTGATATTCGCTCGCCGGAAGAAGAAGATGCAGCACCGCTTGAAATTGATGGGATAGAAGTTGTGCATTTGCCATTTTTCCGCTTAGCGACCAAATTTGCAGACCTACCACAAGACAAAGACTACTACTTATATTGCACTAAAGGTGTAATGAGTCAGCTACAGGCGCTTATTTTACATGAAAATGGCTTTGCCAATGTTAAAGTTTATCGCCCGTAAGGTTGATAGTTATTAATAACAAGCGCGAGTTAAATCGCGCTTTTTTTATGTCTGATAGCATCGAGTAAAGATTGATTGTGAGGGGTATTAATACCGAGTTGATTACCTTTTTGGCAAATATAACCGCACATCGCGTCAATTTCTGTGATGCGATTATGGGCGACATCTTGATGCATTGATGAGTAATTGTTTTTGGTATCACTCATCACTTGATAGGCGTTCGCTAATGCTTCAGCAAGTCGCACATTAATACCTAGTTTATTTGCTACGGTACACGCTTCGTTTAAGATATTTAAAATTATGCCACTAAACTGTGGTGCAGTCAGTGCGCCATTTTTCACATTGTGCAGCGCACTGAGTGGATTAATAGCAATATTAACGAGTAATTTTTCAAAGCGTAATTGTTGTATATTATTTGTGGTTGTTAATTCAGGAATAGCGTTTAGTAGATTTTTAACTTCAGCGAGTTGTGTTTTTGCTTGCTGGTTACAATCACCTAAAATGCTGCTCCCGATACCAGTATGCAACACACTAAAAGGTGCATCTTTGTAGCCCGCTAAACGTGTTGTTAAAAAATATAGTCCTTGTTGTTTTGTAAGTTCGCTATTTATTTCATCTACATTACCCATGCCATTGTGAGATAAAATCAGTTGGCATTGAGCGCTTAAAAAAGGCTTTAGTTGCCTAAATGCGGTGGCAACTTGATATGCTTTAACAGTAAAAATAATAACATCGACTTGGCCGTGCTTGGATAATTGAGTCAGGTTTGTCAGTTGGCAATTAATTGCTTGTTTTGGCGCGTTTGCTTGTTGATAAAAACGAGGTTCGTCAATAGCATGCTTGGTAAGTAGGGTAACCCTGTGCTGTTGACTCAAATAATGGCTATAGAGCAGCCCAATGGCACCATCGCCAACGACGAATATATTAGCCATTTTGATTCTTTTTAAAACGAGAATAAATACCGAACAACAAAAAGAAACTAGCAGCCCCAGAAAAGTCAGCAACAACATCAGCAACAGATGCGCTACGATAAGGGATTGTGCTTTGCATTAGCTCAATAGCGATGCCATAAAATGCTAATAACACGAGGTGAACGAATACAGGTAGCTTGAACGCTCTGACCATGACGGCTGCCAGAACAAAGAAAATAATAAAATGCACTAACTTATCTAGATGAGGCAGTGACGATACCCCAACGCCCCTAAAATCGCGGGCAAACAAAAAGGTAAATACCAGAATACTGATTAAAAATAGAGTTTTATAAACACGCCGAGTCACGAAAAATCCTAAATCGTTTAAAAATAGAACCGCAGTATATCAAACAAATTTCGTATCGCACCTGAACAAAGCATAGAAAAGTGTAAAGATTTATAAAATTTATATAGTATAATTATCGACAATATAAATTTGAATTAAAAATATCTTGTTAGGAGAGACTTATGCCTTCATTTGACATTGTTTCGGAAGTCGAAATGAACGAAGCAAAAAATGCTGTTGATAACGCTAACCGTGAACTTGAAACTCGCTTTGACTTTAGAGGCGTTGATGCGTCAATAGAGCTTAATGATAAAACCATTAAACTAAAAGCAGAAGCTGATTCACAGGTTATGCAGTTGTTTGATATTTTAGCGAGCAAAATATCAAAACGCGGTATGGACGTATCAAGTTTAGAGCTGCAAGATATTTCACGTGCGGGAAAAAATGTTTACCGTAATGTTGCGCTAAAGCAAGGTATCGAAAAAGATATGGCTAAAAAAGTCGTTAAAGCCATTAAAGACTCTAAAGTAAAAGTACAAGCCGCGATCCAAGGCGAAGAAGTACGTGTAACGGGTAAAAAGCGTGATGACCTACAAGAAGCCATGCAAGTAGTGCGCAGTGCCGATTTAGGGCAGCCATTTCAATTTAAAAACTTTAGAGATTAGAAAGCTAGGAGCTAGGTTTCTAGGTGCTAGAAAAAGCCAAATTGCAGCAATGTAGTTTGGCTTTTTTAGTTTAGAACTTATGATTATACCTAGAACCTAGAGTGTTTAGATGTATAGCCGTCCATTGACTTTTGTGCTTAAAATAATCACAATAGCGACCTATTTTCAAGGTGCTTGTGGTTACTTTTCAAGGTTGTTGATTAAGTAAAGCAAGATAATCGGGAAGTTGGTGGCGTTTATAGGATATAAACGAAGTCCAACACTGCCCCCGCAACGGTGATACATACTTTTAGCTAAATTTATTAGCGAGTTATGTTAAGTCCGGAGACCGGCCTTGAAGTCAATTTACTATTACTTGTGCGGTGGGCGCGGGTCAGGGGATATCATGTTAAACAAATCTACTTTAGGCGTAGCAATTGCCGCTGCGTTGTCTTTTTCTGTGTCTGCAGAGCAATCAATTGAACGCCTTACGGTAACCGCTAATAAATTTGAACAATCAATTACTGATGTACTTGCCAGTGTAACTGTTATTGAGCGCAGTGATATTGAAACAAGTAATGTCCGTGATTTACCGAGTTTACTAGCAACCCAAGTTGGTTTTCAAATAAATTCCAATGGTGGCTTTGGGCAAAGTTCTGGCGTGTCACTTCGCGGTTCAAGCTCACGACATACACTTATTTTGATTGATGGCGTACGTACGGGCTCTGCAACCCTTGGTTATAAATCAATTAGTAATATTCCTCTTAATTCAATAGAGCGCATTGAAATTGTTAAAGGTTCTCGTGCTGCAGTTTATGGGTCTGACGCGCTCGCTGGTGTGATCAATATTATTACTCGTACAAAGGAATCCGTCAGCCTAGATGCAACATTTGGTACTGATGCTTATCAAAATTATCAAGTTGCAGGTACAACGGTAGTTGATGCTGTTAAAGCGTCGTTTAATGCTGGGTTTGAAAAAACGGATGGCTTTGACGTATTGCAAGGCGTAGCATCGGATGAAGATGGTTATGAGAACAAAAATTTAGGATTTAATATTCGCTATGCAGATGAGCTGTTAGGTGAGCTTAAAGCGCTGGGTCAATACAGTGAAGGTAATGCACAATACGACAATGCTTTCTCGCCTATTGATAGTATCGTAGAAAATAATGAATTTGAAAATTATCAGCTAGGGCTGGATTGGGATAAATCCTTTACCGATCATAAGCACTCAATTAATGTTGCTATTGCAACCGATGATTCTGACAACAAAGGCTATGATTACACTGGTGCGATTATTACTAATAGTTATAAAACAAAACGTAAACAATTTGATTACCACGGCAGTTATAATGCAAGCCAAGTTTTAACCGTTAATGGCGGGCTTAATTGGTATAAAGATGAAATATTTACTAATGGTAAGGCTTATCTAGCGGATAGCAAAGTAGCTAAAGCTGCATTTCTTGGGGGCTATTTTGATGATAATAAATTCATTGCAAATTTAGCATTGCGTTTAGATGATGATGAGCAGTTTGGTAATGAAACAACTTACGCCGCAGCTGTTGGTTATCACTTAAATAAGCGTGCAACACTTCGATTGAGCCAAAGCACGGGCTTTAAAGCGCCAACATTTAATGATCTTTATTTTCCTGACCCTTTATCTCCAGGTAATCCAAATTTAGCACCAGAGACATCAACTAACCAAGAGTTAGGTTTGAGTTTAGACTTTTCTCAGGCAAAGCTTGATATATCAATATTCAGAAATAATATTGAAAACCTAATTGCATGGGCACCTAATGCAGCTGGTAAATGGCAGCCAGAAAATATAATTGAAGCACGCCATGAGGGTGTTGAGTTTAGCTTTGCCAAAACAGTACTTGGTTTTGATAATCAGTTTAATTTTACTTATTTAAATGCTGAAAATACCGAAACGGGTGTAGCACAAACTTATGTTTCACCACGTACTGTGAACTGGTCTGTTGCGAAGCAGTGGGGCGATTTTGATGCCGGTTTTGATATGCAGTACCGTAGTGATCGTCAAGGTAAAGTAACAGAGCTTAGTTCTTATACGTTATGGAACTTAACTGCAAATTATCAATTTAACAGTGCGCTTTCATTTTCTGCTCGTGTTGAAAACTTATTTGATAAGCAATACAACGCGGTTGACTCAAGTATGGATTATGCAACTGGCGAAGTGTTTTACTACAATACAGTTGACCGTCGCTTCTTTGTTGGCGCAAGTTACCAGCTCTGATCTCGTTCTAGCTTAAATAAAAAAGCCCGACACTTTTGTTTGTCGGGCTTTTTTATATTCAGATGAAAATGCTTATTTAGCACTTTGCTTAGTTTACTAAAAACTGTTTATAGTCTTTCTCAAACTTTTTCAGCTTAGGTGCTATCAATAAACTGCAATAGCGTTGCTCAGGGTTTTCGTTGTAGTAGTCTTGGTGATACTGCTCTGCTGGGTAGTAAGTGGTTGCAGGGCTAACTTCAGTGACGATATCTTCGCGTATTTGGCTTTGTAATTTTGCAATATATTGATTAGTTTGCGCTTGCTGCTCGCTATCATGATAATAAATCACACTTCGATATTGGGTGCCTATATCATTACCTTGGCGGTTTAGCTGAGTGGCATCATGCAGGGTAAAAAACATCGCCAGTAAGGTCTCATAGCTTATCTGGCTACTGTCAAACTTAATCTGTACAACCTCTGCGTGGCCGGTGAGGCCAGTGCAAATTTGTTTATACGTAGGCTCAGTTGTTTCGCCGCCAGTATAGCCAGAGCTTACTTGTAAAACGCCTTTCACGCGCCTAAACGCGGCATCAATACACCAAAAGCAGCCACCACCAAATGTTGCAGTTTCATTTGTTATACTCATTTAGTTGTTCCTTAAAGCTGTTAAATTACACGGATTATCTAGCGTAACAGAAGAACGAGCAAGGAGGTTTATTATTTCATTTAATTACGGCAGGGAAGTGTGTTGAAGTGAAAAGTAGCGTTGCTATGGGTTTGCAACGCTACGATGAGATTAAAGCTCTTTTAGCGGCCTTTCAGCTTCTTGTTGGTTGAGCTTTTGTTGTAAAAACTCAGGAGACTGAGTATTGCGAGCCAGCGCATAGTACGCCGCAGGAACAACAAATAGCGTAAGTATGGTTGCGACAATAACACCAGTAAACACCACTACACCAATTACCATACGGCTCTCTGCACCAGGGCCTGAGGCTAGCACTAGTGGCACCGCACTCATTACCGTAGTCAAAGAGGTCATAATAATTGGTCGCAATCTTTGGGTTGCTGCTTGTAAAATAGCTTCACTAAACTCTACGCCTTTATCGCGCAATTGATTGGTAAATTCGACAATCAATATACCGTTCTTAGCACTAAGACCAATCAGCATTACAATGCCTATTTGGCTGTAAATGTTTATGGTTAGTCCTGCAACCCATAAACCAAACATTGCGCCCATCAAACCCAGTGGCACAGTGAGCATGATCACAAAGGGGTGCATAAAGCTTTCAAACTGAGCGGCTAAAACTAAGAAGGTAACAGTAAGCGCTAGAATGAAAACATACGTCATCGCTGAGGCACCTTCATAATATAATTGCGATTCACCTTTATAATCAATGGCGCCATCAATTTCGTTTTCTTCCATTGCCACTTTATTTAAAAAGTTAAGCGCTTCTTCAAGGGTATAACCATCGGCGAGGTTAGCGCTCAAAGTAATAGCACGCATTCGGTTGTAACGATTTAGCCTTGATGCAGTGGCTTCTTCTTTTAAGCTAATTAAGCTATCTAGAGGAACCAGTTCATCACTGCGTGATTTTAAGTAAATATTTGATATATCGGTAGGATCAGCAAAGTCAGCTTTAGTGCCTTTTAAGATCACATCGTACTCTTCACCACGGTCAATAAAGGTGGTAACACGGCGTTGGCCTAACATGGTTTCAAGGGTGCGGCCAACATCCGAAACTGAAATCCCTAAATCCGCCGCTTTGTTTTTATCGATACTGATCAAAAACTGCGGGAAGGTTTCTTTGTAGTCATGGTCAATACGCACCAGTCCTGGGTTTTTCTCTGCACGTTCAATGATCCGGTCTCGCCAATCAGCTAATTGTGCATAATCATTACCTTGCAGGACAAACTCAATGGGCCGTGATGAGCCACCGCCACCAATACCACGGCGCATAATAGCAAACGCGCGCACATCGGTGACTTCAGTCATTTTTGCACTGATCTCATCCATTACTTCCCAAGTTGAACGTTTACGTTCATCCCAGTCTGCCATACCAACAATTGCCACACCACCGCTGCCACCCCAGCCAGGAACGCGTACCAACACTCGACTTAGTTCGCCCGCTTCGGAATAAGGCATTAAACGTTCTTCAATTTTTGCCATGTTGGCGGCGTTATTTTCATAACTTGCCCCTTCAGGGCCACTCATCATGATAAAGAAAGTACCACGGTCTTCTTTTGGCGTAAGTTCTGAAGGAATTTGTTGGAACAGTAAATAACTAACAAAACCAGCCAGCAGTAGGGTGATTGTTAAACCACCTGAACGCGTCATATTTGAGCGTAAAGAGTTTTTATAACTTTGCTCAATCTTACTAAAGATACGGTCCATCCATTGGCTGAATTTACTCTCTTTTGAGGATGGTTTAAGTACTAATGAACACAACGCTGGCGAGAGTGTTAATGCGGTAATGCTTGAGAAGAATACCGCGGCGCTGACGGCCATCGCAAACTCGGTAAATAATGCGCCGATACGGCCATCCATAAATACCAAGGGGACAAACACCGAGATCAGCACTAAGGTGGTGGCAATAATTGCAAAGCCAACCTCACGGGCGCCACGATAAGCGGCTAGTAGGGCAGGTTCGCCCAGTTCGATACGCCGGTGAATGTTTTCTAGCATTACAATCGCGTCATCAACAACCAAGCCAATTGCTAGCACCAGCGCCAGTAGTGTCAATAAGTTAATTGAGTAACCCATCGCCAATAAGAACATAAAGCTACCGACCAGCGCAACTGGGACTGTTACCGCTGGGATCAAGGTGGCGCGAATGTTCCCTAAAAATAAGAAGATAATTAATACCACCAAGGCCATAGAAATAGCCAAGGTTCTGTAAACCTCGTTAATTGATTCTTTAATGAATATTGACGAGTCGTAGCTGTCTTGAATAGTTGTGCCTTCTGGCAGGTTGCGTTTGATTTTTTCAAGTTCAGCACGGGCATTATCAACCACGGTAAGTGTATTCGCTTTAGCTTGTTTAACAATACCAAGGCCAACCATATTGCGGCCATTACCTCGGAATAAGCTTTCATCGTCAGCGGCTTCTAATTTTACATCAGCGACTTCACCAAGACGAACTAAGTAACCATCGTCGCCACGTTTAATTACTAAGTTTTGAAAATCACGCTGCTCTTTGTAACTACGCGCTGTTCGAACTGTAAAGTCACGGTCGATAGATTCTATCTCACCTGCAGGTAGCTCAACATTTTCAGTTCGTAGGGTGTTTTCTATGTCACTACTGGTTATGCCACGAGCAGCCATTGCTTGGCGGTTGAGCCAAATTTTCATGGCATATTTACGTTCACCACCAACACGTACATTGGAAACACCATCTACCACAGCTAAACGGTCGACAATAAAGCGCTGTGCATAATCAGACAGTTGCAATGAATCCATTGTGTCGCTATTGAGTAAAAACCATGCAATAGGGCTTTCATCACTGTTAGATTTAGATACTTCTGGCGGGCGTACTTGCTCAGGTAGACTATCAAGTGCGCGCGCTACACGTTCACGGACATCGTTTGATGCGGCATCAATATCACGGCTGATATTAAACTCAATGGTAATATTTGAGCGGCCATTTCTACTTGATGAATTAATGCTTTTAATGCCTTCAATACCGGAAATACGGTTTTCCAGCACTTGGGTAATTTTTGTTTCAATGATCTCGGCTGACGCTCCCGTATATTCAGTGCTTACACTGACTATGGGTGATTCAATATCAGGATATTCGCGCAGCGGTAACATCGAAAAAGCCACTAAGCCAAAGGTTAGTAACAGTAGGTTAATTACAATTGCAAAAACGGGACGTTTGACACTGGTATCAGTAATTTTCACAGTTTACCCCTTCACAGTAACTTTGCTGCCTGAGCGAATTTTAATAATTCCTTCAGTAACAATTTGTTGCCCATTACTAATACCTTCATCGATGGCAACCCAGCCATTGTGACGACCTGCAACGTGAACCTCTACTTTGGTTGCTATTCCGTCTTCAATTTGAAAAACATAATGTTTATCTTGTTGTGGGATCACCGCTTTCTCTGGCACCATCATCGCTTGATTCGAGCTAAGTTGTAACGCGGTCTTGAGCAACATGCCAGGGCGTAATAAACCACTTTTATTCGCGAAGCTTGCTGTGACTTCAACACTGCGGGTGATTGAATCAATCCGAGCACTAACGTGCGTTACTTTACCGGTGAAGGTTTTTTCAGGGTAAGCATCATTTTGGGTCATTACTTTCATGCCAACGTTTAATTGCGCAAGGTATTTTTCTGGGACTTTAAAATCGACTTTAATAATGCTTATATCATCTAAGCTTGTAATAATTGTGCTGTTATTTACATACGCACCTACTGAGATCTGACGCTTACCTAAAATACCTGAAAAAGGCGCGGTAATAGTCATTTCAGATAATTTTGTTTTGGCGTTTTCAAGCTGAGCTTCGGTTGCATCAACGCGAGAAAGTTGCTCTTCGAGTAATGACTTTGCAGTTGCTTGTGAGCGAGAAAGCTCTGTTAAGCGTTCAAGTTGACGTTTTTCTTCGCGTAAGTTGATTGCCAGCTCTTTAACAGTGAGCTCTTCTTGCTGCGATTGCAATTGTACGAGCTTTTGACCTTTACTGACTAAATCACCGTCTTTGAAATAAATGTCAGTTACGTAATCATTTTGTGCGCTTTGTATATAAATTGCTTGATTAGCGCGGGCACTGCCGATAGCCTCAATGAGGACAGCATTTTCTTCACTTGCAACAGTGTGAGCGGTTACTTGCGTTGCATTAGCTGTGAAGTCAGATTGCTCACCTTGGCTGCTTGGTAAATAAAGATAAACACATAGCCCCAAAAGTAGAGTAATAATAAATGGAAAGAGCGCTTTGCCAGATTGCTTTGCATACATTGTTAAAAAATACCGGAGAATTAATTGCCTCTAGTGTACAAAATTACAGCGTGAATTGGCGGCCGCGTATCTCATAAATCTGTCGGTTAGGCGTAAAAGTTCAGTTGTTTTTCATTTTGTTCCCATTTTATGTTGGTGTGTGAGAGAGTTATGAAGTTAACGAGCAAATGTCCGCGTTGTATGAAAATACGTAAATTGATAATTTGGGCTATAATTATGTACGCTTTTTATATTGTTTTTTATCGTTATGGTTAAACGCAAAAACGCTGTTTTGAAATTGCGTGCGCAAGGTGCGCGCAATGGTATCGAAACTCTCACTGTCGGTGCGGTTGGGCTTTTATTTATAATGCTAGTTAATTTACTGCGGCCCGACGAAATTAGCATTTTCGAAATTTTCTTGGTGAGTTTATGTTTGGCTGCCATTTTTGTTGGGTTTTTAAAAACTCAAGAGCCATTTTACAGTTTAGTTATTACAGAAAAGGAGCTTACTTACCAGCATAAGTATGGCTGCTGGTGTGTTAAGCAAGAAAATCTAAATTACAGTGGTATTCCTAAAGTAGAACAAGAACTTGAGCAACTTGAGTTAAATGCTGTAGGTATCAAACTTAACGACACCGATGAATTTTTATTACAACTAGGACCAAGAATTGCAGGTAAATTATTGATCGAACAACGACATTTATTTATGCAAGTAATTCAAAAACATTGCAAAAATGGCAATTGCCCATCAGAATGGTTAGTTGAGGATAATCATTACACTTCTGTGAATGGTCGCAGTTTTAATGGCCTTATAGCCATGTTTGCTAATAGAATGCGACATCTACGACAATTAACAGGATATGATTTACTGTTACCAGCAAGTGTATTGGATAGAAGTATTTGGGATTTTAGCCACAGCTTAAATGCATGGCGGAATAACCCAGTAGTATTTATTGAATCTCAATTAGAGAGTAAGACGCCTGAAAATAGGCGTTAGTTAGTAGGATGAAGCGATGAGTCAAGATAGATCTTTTATTAAAAGTGGCAGAAATACCATAATCCATAAAGATAAAAAACTCGATTTAGTGATCGTGAATTCTGAAGTGCACCCAAAAATAAAGGTAACTCAACATGGTTTAGAACCATTCAAAGAAGAGTTGCCAAAAAACCGTCGTGAAGCTAAAGAACGCTATTTAGAAATGGTCTATGTTGGCAGTGTAGACGTATTTGGTGAAGAGAAGCGTTTACTGTTTATTCAGGCGTTAGATGGCCGTGAGTATAAGATAGATTATAGTAAAATAGGCACAAAGTTATTTGTCCGTATTCACCAAGATAGCTATTTATAACATCCTCTCTTTTGTATCTGGCATTGTTGTTGCTTAATTTATTGATTGGCGTGGCTATTAACATTAAGGCTATGTAATTTCAGTTTTAAATGAGGAATCAGTGCATGAAATCCCCCTTGATAGTTTTACCGTTATTAGCTGTATTGACAGCATGCGGTGGCGGCGGAGGCGGCAACGATAATCCCGTGGTTGCAGCATCCGTTTTTGCTGGCGATGATCAGCGCATTATTGAAAAAAGTGAATTTACTATTGAAGCCAAAGGTTCGCCTGTTGATGGTACTTTTACGTGGCAGCGAGTAAGTGGACCAATTATTGACAGTTTCCCCCTTGATGGTGCACTACAAACAATTACCGCCCCCGATATTAAAGCAAACAGCGAATTATTATTGCGTGTTAGTTATCAAACCACAGATGGTCAATTAGTAAGTGATGACTTACTGATCGAAATTGAGTCAAATAATCAGCTTCCTCAGGTTATTGTTACTCAAACTTCACCCGAAACACTGCCTTCTGATTATAAAGATACAATTACCTTAAGTGGTGCCAGCTCAGTTGATCCGGATGAAAATGGCCAAATTAATAGCTATAACTGGCAACAAATTGCAGGACCAACGCTTGCTGTAGATAGTAATAGCAATGCAACAATTAGTTTCACTCATCCGTTACTTGATACCAACACGCAGATCACTTGGCTGTTAACAGTTGTCGATGATGAGGGGGGAGAAGCAAGCACGCAATATTCACATACCTTAAATAAAACCAGCGATGTGATTATTGCCAATGCTGGTATTGATCAGAGTGCTATTGAGCTGGAAAGAGTGACCTTAGATGCCACAGGTTCAGAAACAGTAACAGACACCTTTAAATGCTATTGGCAACAAATATCTGGCAATGCAATACTTGATAATCAGCAACAATGCATTACCTCTTTTACTGCACCAGCGACCGAAGCGGTTAACACGCATACCTTTGAAGTAACCGTGACTGATAGCAAAGGGCGCACAGATACAGACACCGTCAATATCGTGGTTAAATCAAAACCGCTTGGTTTGCTCAATGATACCGGTATGGATAAATGTTACAACAACACCCAAGAAATAGCCTGTACGAGCCCTGACTTTCCTCGCCAAGATGCTGTTTTGGGTCGTGACAGCGTCGCAACTACACATATAGAAAAAGTCGGTAAAGGTGAATTGGCTTTTGATTTTACTAAATTAAATGAGTTCGCAGATGAACTGAGTGATTCTGCAAGCAACTTTAGTTGTATTCGCGATAACGTAACGGGTTTGATTTGGGAAGTAAAAAGCCCTAATACAGGCACTTTGCCAAATACGGCGTTGCGTGAAGGTCAAAATCACTACACATGGTATTTAAATAGTGGCGATGGCGTACAAACGGGGAGTGTACAAGGGACACCGAATAGTACTTGCCCAAGTAGTAGTAACTGTAATTTGCAGGTGTATATTAATGCCGTCAATACACTCGATTATTGTGGTGGTACCAACTGGCGAGTGCCTACTTACACAGAGTTATTAACGCTACTTAATTATGGCAAGCATGGACAATCAATATTGCTTGATGAGAATTATTTTCCTAATACGCCTAATAGCAACTTATTAGAGGATGGACTAATTTATTGGACCTCACAAACTTCGGCCGATGGTACCAGTTTATCGCAAGCGTATGTTTTTGATATGAGTAACGGCAATGATCTGGCTTATCCAAAAGGTAATACCGCCTTTGTGCGCTTGGTTAGAACTGCAGGAGCATCGCAATGAAATCATTATTAGTTGGCTTACTGCTACTTAGTCCTGCCGTGATGGCTGTGCAGACTTGCTACACTGGTGTGACCGAAACAACACCCGCAACCCGTTTTACAGTTAGTGTTGATGGCACCGTTAGCGACAGTGTAACCGGGCTAATGTGGCAAACCTGTAGTTATGGACAAGGTTATGATGTTGCCACCAACAGCTGTATTAATAGTGCTGTAAAAGTAAATTGGCAAGAGGCGCTAAGAGCCGCTGTGAATGACCGAACAGGTGCATATACAGATTGGCAACTACCTAATAATAAAGAGCTTGCTAGTATTTTAGAGCACAGCTGTGTTACCCCAAGTATTAATCAGTCTGTATTTTTAGGTAATAAAAGTGAAAACTATTGGACAAATACTTCAGGTATTGCCGATAAAACTTCAGCTTGGGTATACACCTTTGACAGAGGCCTTAACAGTTTGCACGATAAAACCTCATTTGTGTACCTACGTCTAGTACGTTATGAAAAGTAGCTAGCTTAGTTAATTGAAATACTGCTGCAATATCTCTAACCGCGCTTGTTCTAGCGCGGTTTTTATTGCTGCGCCCTTAATGCCTTGCGTAATAAATTGCTGCGGGTTAATTGCTTTAGCTGCTTTGGTTGCTGTTAATAATTTTTGATTAGCCAGTGATGCTGCTTGGTTAATCTCAACGGCTTTAAGAACTGCCTCGAACCGTTCAGGGCGGCGCCATAAATCGAGTTGATTGCAGCAACGGAGTAGTTGCTGTGCGGTGATTGTTTGGCTACTTAAGGTTGCTTGGTGGGCATTAAGTTGTAATGCCAAATCGCGTACGTCATTTGGTAAACGAATAGTTTGACTGAGAATTTTAATCTCTTCTTGCGTCAATGATGCAGTGGCTTGTGCAAACAATAATGCCTGATCGGTTATATTTTGGCTTTGTGCGTAAGCGTAACGGTTTTTTAGTTGTTGATATAACTCATCGCTCCAGTTACCTGCTAAGGCAGGGCTGATTGCACTAAGCGCGCCTAACTGCGCTAAAATATTCAAAAACTCAGCAAATGCGCCATCCGTTAATGATTTTTCACATTCTAGCCAAATGCGTTCTGCGGTGAGTGTTTGTAACTCACCTTGGTTGATCATCTGTGTTAGCAATTGCTGGGTTTCTTCGGCAATCGTAAAACCAAGATAATGATAACGAGCTGCAAAACGGGCAACGCGTAATATACGTAGTGGATCTTCGCTAAATGCGTCAGATACATGGCGCAAAATGCGGTTGTCTAAATCTTGCTTGCCGCCATAAGGATCAATTAAGTTGCCATCTTGTGCTTTTGCAATAGCGTTAACGGTTAAATCGCGGCGGCGTAAGTCGTCTTCTAAGGTAACATCTGCTGAAAACTCGCAGACAAAGCCCGTGTAACCTTGGCCTTGTTTTCGCTCGGTACGAGCTAGTGCGTATTCTTCTTTAGTTTTTGGGTGTAAAAAAACGGGAAAGTCTTTACCAACTTGTTGATAGCCTTGTTTGATCAGTTGCTCAGGAGTTGCACCGACCACCACATAATCGCGTTCTTTGATGATTCGCCCTAATAGCTCATCACGAACTGCTCCACCGACCAAATAAACTTGCATAATTTCCCCTGAATATTAACTGTGCAAACTATTTTACGTTATTTAGCTAATAAAACGCTAACAAGGTTTTCACTTACGCTGTTTTTTTGCCATTATAGGCCGTGATTTAATCAGTAAGGAAATTTAGGGTGTATTTAAGCTATTTTGGCTTGTCAGAGAAACCGTTTTCAATCGCGCCAAATCCACAGTACTTATTTTTAAGCGAACGCCATAAAGAAGCGTTGGCGCATTTAACTTATGGCTTAGGTGAAGCCGGTGGGTTTGTATTGTTAACCGGTGAGGTGGGAACAGGGAAAACGACCTTAACCCGCAGTTTGCAAGAGCAGTTACCTGAAAACACACAAGTGGCGTTGATCCATAATCCAGCACTGTCACAATTGGAACTGTTAGCGAGTATTTGCGATGAATTTCATATTGTTTATGACGAGCAAAATGCGACGTTAAAAACCTTAACTGATGCAATTAAAAAGCATCTTGAAGCAAATCATCAAGCTGGTGGCCACACTATTTTGATTATTGATGAAGCTCAGCTTTTAGCCCCTGACGTACTAGAACAGCTTCGTTTATTAACTAACATAGAAACAAATCATAAAAAATTACTACAAATAGTATTGGTTGGTCAGCCAGAATTACAGGCTTTATTAAAGCGTAATGAGTTGCGTCAGTTAGCGCAGCGGATCACTGCTCGTTATCATTTACTACCGTTAACTGAAGGACAAACTTTTGCTTACGTTAAACATCGTTTGTATGTTGCAGGTTGTGATCGGGGACTATTCTCAAATGATGCGTTAAAAACGATTCACTTAGTTACTGCAGGTATTCCGCGTTTAGTAAATTTATTATGTGAACGCTGTTTAATGGGAGCTTTTTCTAAGCAGCTAACGATGATTGATAGTGATATAGTAATGCGCTCAGCACAAGAAGCGTTACCGCCGAGTGCATTAAGTTCCGTTAGCATAGAGCAGCAGTCGTCGTTTAATTGGCTCTATCCGTTGGCATTTTTAACTGTGCTCAGTCTGGGTATTGGTTTGTCGTTCATTCTTTAATTAATGGTCATATATGTCGTATTTATTAGATGCCTTAAAACAATCAGAACAACATGATGAAGCGTCAGCACATGACAGAAACGCTGAGCAATTAAAACAGCAGCAAGAACTACAGCGTTATCGTTTTATTGCGATTTCG
Source organism: Pseudoalteromonas sp. SR41-8 (assembly GCF_014163915.1). Lineage (NCBI taxonomy): Bacteria > Pseudomonadati > Pseudomonadota > Gammaproteobacteria > Alteromonadales > Pseudoalteromonadaceae > Pseudoalteromonas > Pseudoalteromonas sp. SR41-8. The sequence continues at coordinate 13,239 of NZ_JACJEE010000020.1, read as the reverse complement.
CTTGGCTTGTTGGTTGCTTTTTTACTGACCTTGATGGCAGGGTTTTCAATTGGTAAATGGTTACAAAAAAATCATTTAAATACCCCTGAACAAATGGTAACGAGTGTTCAGGATCAATCAGTGGAGCCTGCTGATGACAAAACACCTGTGCCTGCCACAGTGAAGCCTGAGCAATCGATACCTGTGCAAACAAATCCAGTACAAACTAGCCCAGCGCAAGTTGCTAGCACGCAGCCGATGTCTCAGCCGCAATTTGTTCAACCTCAGCAATACCAACAAGCAACAGGGCAATATCAGTGGGTGCAAGTGCCAGTAAATACTGCACCAGCTTATCCGCAAGGTCAGCCAATACTGGTGCAAACACCTAATGGTTATCAGCAAGTATATGCAGCGCCTCAGCAGCAATATAATCCTAATGCAGTGCAAATGCAGCCAATGATTAACAATAGCGCTAGCAATATCGATATGAGTAAATACAAAGTATTGGGGAAGCCTCTTGGCGAACCGACTAGTGAGAAATCAAAGCCGGTTGCAACGGTAAGCGATGAAGAACTTGAAACTGTGCCAACGGCGCTTAAAAATGCCTTTGCTCGCGCTATCGAAGATACTCAAAGCACCCAATCTCATCAAGTAACGCAAGGCACTAAAAATTCATCTTATGCTGAGCCGATTGAGTTACTACCTGATGCTTTGTTGGCATTGATGCCAGAAATTAAATACCAAGCGCATATTTACTCATCATCACCTGATAAACGTTGGGTTAAGCTCAATAATCGGGAGTTGTATGAGGGGGATAGCATTGGGGACTTAAGAGTATTAGAGATCACTCCAGAGCAAACGGTGCTGAGCTTTGATGATTATGAATTTAGCTTAAAAGCGCTGCAAGATTGGCCCGAGTGAAGATTAGATAGCTACTTCGCGCAGGCCAATTTCGTTTTCGGCGATTATTACGGCAAAATTGAATTTTTGAAAAATCTAATTAAATCAATGTTGAAATCCGCTGGTTTAATGGCGGATTCTAACGAATCTTGAGTTCGGTTGTGCGCCAGATCTATATCTTGAACTTGTGTGTAGTGAGCGTGTTTTGCATTGTAAAAAGTTTTCACTTGAGGTTTAAGAGGGCTGCTAGGGTTGCTTTTGGTCACTAGGCCGACTTTTTGACTCGACAGTTTAACTAACGTGCCAACTGGATGAACGCCAATACACTGAATAAATTTAGTCAGTAACTCGCCATCAAAGCTATCTGGACAACCGTCTTTGAGTATTTTAAAGGCCTTGATTGGCTCCATGCCGGCCTTATAAACACGCTCTGCGGTAAGTGCGTCATAGACATCAACAATCGATGCCATACGCACGTACTGGCTTATTTCATCAGCTCGCTTGCCAAACGGGTAACCCGTGCCATCTAGTCGCTCATGATGAAAGCCTGCAATATCGACAGCAATGCCTTTAAGGCCCGCCAGTTCTAAAATTTCTTTACTAAAGCGCGCATGATCCTGAATCACTTTATATTCTTGATCGGTTAACTTACCCGGCTTATTAAGAATGTCATCCGGTATCTGAATTTTACCAATATCATGTAACAGCGCACCGGTGGCAAGTTCTTCAATAAGCGCTCGTTCAAAACCTAAGTGTTTGGCAAAAATACTGATTAAGATCGAGACGTTGATCGAGTGTTCTAGTAGGTAGGCGTCTTTTTCACGCATACGGGTGATGCATGCTAGGGCATCTTGATTACGAAATACCGAATCAATAAAGCCGCTAGCTAATTCTTTAAAGGGGGCAATATCTATAGTGTTACCGGCTTTTATATCGGTAAATGCTTTGCTTTGCAGTTGTTTTGCTTCGCTGTAGAGCTTAAATGCTTTGTCCATCTCTTGCTCAACACTGTGTGTTGTAGACCAAGGATCACGTTGTTTAGGCGGTTCAACCTTTATATCGTTTGTTGTGGCTGTAGGAGTGAGTTCAACGATGGTTTTATCAGGATCAATTTCGATTTCTAAGATACCGGCTTTTATAAGCTGCTGCACGCCTGCTTGCGTTTTTACCCAACCTTGGTTTTTGATTTTAATTTTACCAGTTTGTTTAGTTACGCTATGCACAAACATACCTGGCATAAGCTGATCGATTGGGATAATTTTCAATGTGTTTACTTCATAATAAATAACGTACTACAAAACTAGCAAACTTTTTACTGGATAAGTAGTAAAAAGGGCGCTAATTAGCGCCCTTTGTTAATATCTACTTAAACTCTACTCGTCATCTTCAACTAAAGTCATTAGTGATGTATTACCGCCCGAAGCAGTTGTATCAATACTTATGGTCTTTTCTGTTACTAAGCGTTTGATTAGCGTGTCGTAGTACTCAGCACTGATCACTGGCAAGATAGCTCCTTTACGTTGTGCCAGCTGTTGACTGAAGTAACCTAAGCGCGATGAGCGCGCTGCAACAACAGCACCTGCTAAATGAGGGTGCGCCAAAATAGCTTGTAACTGATTCGGCTTAGCTACTTGGAATACCCCTTCAGCAATACCAGTTGAGATAAATTTATCTTTAAAGGCTACCGCTTCGTCATAGAATAACTCAGATGCTACGGTGATCACGGTATTACCAGCAGCAAGAGCTGTGATGATCGAAATAGCCCAGAAGTTAAACGAGGTACTCTTATCTGCATAACAAACCACACAACCACGCGCTTCAAGGTGAAGGGTGTTTGATTCACCTGTTGGCCCCGGCAAAGTAGTAAACTTACGCATGTGCTTTTCAAGGCGATTAAGCTGGGCACGTGCATCGGCAAGTGTTAATGCTAAATCGTCGGCTAGTTCATCGATAATATCGACTGTGGCAACTTTAGCTAATAGCTGACGTACCGCTGAAACACGATCGTTCAGTGGTGTTGCGCGCCAAATTTTTTCATCGCGCATTGAATTTGCCATTAACTTCTCGACTTGCTCAGCAGCACCTGAATAGTGGTGAGTGTCAAGCTCGTCTGGCGTCAAGTTAGTCATTTGCACGTTTTCAGGCGATGCTTTTTCTTTAACTAAACGAGTTAAGTAGTTAGGGCCACCAGCTTTAGGTCCGGTGCCAGATAAACCACGACCACCAAACGGTTGTACGCCAACAATCGCGCCAATCATATTACGGTTAACGTAGACGTTCCCGGCACGCGACATTTTTGCTAAGTATTCACAACGCTCTTCGATGCGTGAATGGATACCCATGGTTAAACCAAACCCAGTGTTATTTATTTGGTCAATCACGTTATCAAGTTCTGTGCCTTTAAAGCGAATTATATGCACACATGGGCCAAATACTTCACGTTTCAGTACAGATAGATCTTTGATTTCATATAAACGTGGCGCAAAGAAATACGCTCCGTTTTCGCTGTTATCTGGAATATCACACTCATAATGCAGTGTTGCGTTGCCTTTTAAGTACTCAACGTGTTCGTTTAAGTTCATCAAGGCTTTTTCATCAATTACAGGGCCGATATCGGTTGATAGTAATGATGGATCGCCAATGTGTAGCTCTTTTAACGCGCCTTTGATCATTTCAATTACGCTATCTGCGATATCTTCTTGAATGAACAATACACGCAGTGCAGAACAACGTTGACCAGCACTTTGGAAACCAGAGCTGATCACATCGTCAACGACTTGCTCTGGCAGTGCTGTTGAATCTACGATCATACAGTTCTGACCGCCTGTTTCGGCAATCAACGGTACTTGAAGATCATTACGTGCAGCAAGTGTTTGAGAAATGATGGTACCGGTCTCAGTAGAGCCTGTGAACATAACCGCTTGAATGCGTTCATCAGGAACAATGGTTTTTCCTACTTCACTACCACGTGCGATAACAGGCTGTACCACATGCTCTGGTAAACCAACAGATAACATAAGCTCAATAGTACGCAGTGCAATATAGCTAGTTTGTTCAGCTGGCTTTGCAATAACAGTGTTACCAGTTACGATTGCTGCAGCAACTTGACCTAAGAAGATTGCTAGTGGGAAGTTCCATGGGCTGATACATAAAATCACACCACGGGCTTCAAAACGCTCATCTTCACTTAGCTCTTCGGCGCGAGCAGCGTAGTAGCGACAAAAATCAACCGCTTCACGTACTTCGTCAATACCATCTTGTGCTACTTTGCCGGCTTCTTTGATACAGATAGCCACAAGTTCGTCGTGATGACGTTCTAGAATATCAGCAATGCGGCGTAATAGGTTTGCGCGCTCTTTAACTGGCGTTTGTGACCACGACTCAAAGGCGGTTTCTGCATTGCTTAGTAGAGTGAGCATATCATCGCTATTTTGTAGCTTGATATGACCGATAATCTCTTGATGATTGGCAGGGTTTTTAACTGCAATTGAACCTTCAGGAATATCGCTTTCACTAATACGGTGCTCTGCAAACCAGTTATCAAGATTTTCCTTGAATGGCGTGATCACATTGATATCGGTTAAATCCATACCTTTTGAGTTAGCACGTTCAGCGCCGTATAAATCAATTGGCATCTTAATTTGCGTGTTGTATTTGTTACGCAAACCTTGCAGTGTTTCTACCGGATCCGGTAATAACGATTCAACAGGTTTAGTGGTATCAACAATGGCGTTAACAAACGATGAGTTAGCACCGTTTTCAAGTAAACGACGCACTAAATAAGCCAATAAATCTTCGTGCTGACCTACAGGGGCATAAACACGACACTGAATTTTTTCTTCAGTTACGATTTGGTCGAATAATGATTCACCCATACCGTGCAGGCGTTGGAATTCAAAACCTTGGTTATCACCTTTAGCAACTTCTAAAATTGTTGCCGCAGTGTAGGCATTGTGGGTTGCAAACTGTGGATAAAGTACATCACGTGCTTCTAGCATTTTGATAGCACATGCTTTGTAAGATACGTCGGTTGTTGCCTTACGAGTAAATACTGGGAAGTGCTCTAAACCATCTTGTTGTGTGGTTTTGATTTCGGTATCCCAGTAGGCACCTTTAACTAAACGCACCATCATTTTACGACCAACACGGCTGGCAAGCTCAGTTAACCATTCAATCACAAAAATTGCGCGTTTTTGATACGCTTGCACAGCTAAACCAAAACCATGCCAACCAGCTAGGTCATCATCACTAAATACTGCTTCGATTACATCAAGTGAAATATCAAGGCGATCAGCTTCTTCAGCATCAACAGTAAAGCCAATATCGTAGCTTTTAGCTGCCATGGCCAGCTCTTTAAGCTTAGGCACAATTTCGTTCATGACACGTTCTTTATGAGTGAACTCATAACGAGGATGGATCGCAGACAGTTTCACTGAAATACCAGGGCTCTTAATTGGGCCACGGCCATTTGCCGCTTTACCAATAGCATGAATCGCATTCATATAGCTATTAAAGTAACGCTGTGCATCTTTCATGGTGCGAGCGCCTTCGCCAAGCATATCGTATGAATATACATAGCCTTTTTGCTCTTTTTCTGCAGCGCGTTCGATGGCTTCGTTAATTGTACGACCCATAACAAACTGCTTACCCATGATCTTCATGGCAAAGTTTACTGACTTACGAATAACCGGCTCGCCTAAACGACCAATGGTTTTTTTCAGTACACCAAACTGCTGTTCTTTGGTTTTATCAGTGTAGTTAACCATTTTACCGGTCACTAATAGACCCCAAGATGACGCATTAACGAATAGTGAGTCGCTGCTGCCTAAGTGAGAGCTCCAGTCGCCTTTGGCTAACTTATCGCGAATTAGCGTGTCTTGAGTGGCTTTATCTGGCACGCGAAGCAATGCTTCAGCTAAGCACATCAATACCACACCTTCTTCACTAGAGAGTGAGAACTCATTAAGTAGTGCATCAACACCGCTTTGACCATCTTGATCGCGACGAATAGTGTGAACTATCTGGCGAGCACGTTCCCAAGCACGGCTGCGAGCTTTTACGCCTACTTCAGCAAGCGGTAAAATATGATCAATTACAGCATTTTCGTCAATGCGATAAAAGTCACGGATTTTTTGTCTGATTGGACACGTTGTTGTCAAATCGCCGTCAAATAACATAAGCAACCCTCTGGTGTATGGAGTCTTGCAGCTAAAAAATTTCGCTGCCCGATTTTTATGTACGTAATGCGTGCATTCTAATTAAAATCCAGCAGAATATGCTGGTTAAATTTAGCGTTTTACGATAATTTACAGGGCATACTTTAAACTTATCCGCATAAAATTCTGTTATGACAAGTCCGAATAGATTACGCATGCTCGATCGTATCGATTTAGCAATTTTAGACGTTCTGCAAAAAAACGGCAGAATTTCTAATGTTAACCTCGCAAAGCAGGTTAACTTAAGTCCCAGCCCGTGTCTTGATCGAGTAAAACGGCTTGAACAAGAAGGTTATATCGAAGGTTACTTTGCCAAGTTGAGCGAAGCCAAACTTAATCAAAGCTTAGTCGCGCATGTGCAAGTGTCGTTAGTGACGTCAAATACTGCGGTATTTAAAGTGTTCCGTGAACATATTTTAAAAATCAAGCAAGTTGTTGAGTGCGACATGGTTGCTGGTGGCTATGATTACCTATTAAAGATTCGGGTTTCGGATATGGATGAATACCGTCAAGTGCTTGGTGATTTAGTCGATATACCGGGAGTTGGTACGCACCACACTTATATGGTGATCGAAAAAATTAAACAAGACACTGGGCTCAGACTCGATACTTAAATTTAAACTCGCTGCTACCAATACGTAGGCGCGGGTTTACCCCACGCAATTAGATTAAAGTTCTTTCAGAGATTAATTCACCACCGAGAAGAAATAAGTGATTTTTACTTTGGTTTCTCTGTGTAGCGCGCAGCGCCTCTGTGCCCTCGGTGGTAAAATAGGTTTATCGGTGTAAATGTATAAACAGTCGCGAGGTAAACTCGCTGCTACCAATACGTAGGCGCGAGTTTACCCCACGCAATTAGATTAAAGTGCTTTCAGTAATTAATTCACCACCGAGAAGAAATAAGTGATTTTTTGCTTTGGTTTCTTTGTGTAGCGCGCAGCGTCTCCTGCCCTCGGTGGTAAAATAGGTTTATCGGTGTAAATGTATAAACAGTCGCGAGGTAAACTCGCTGCTACCAATACGTAGGCGCGGGTTTACCCCACGCAATTAGATTAAAGTTCTTTCAGAGATTAATTCACCACAGAGAAGAAATAAGTGATTTTTTACTTTGGTTTTTCTGTGTAGCGCGCAGCGCCTTTATGCCCTCGGTGGTTAAATAGGTTTGTTTGTGTAAAGGTATAAACAGTCGCGAGGTAAACTCGCTGCTACCAATACGTAGGCGCGGGTTTACCCCACGCATTAAAAAAGCACCCAAGGGTGCTTTTTTAATATCAAATATAGTGGTTATCGATTAAGCCCAGCCGTCGTAACGTTTACGGCGCGATAATACGATAGTCAAAATAATACCTAAAAATAGACCTATGAAGGCAATTGCTCCGCCATAAGTTAGTAGCTGACGTTTTTCTTTTGCACCGGCTTGTTGTTTTTCAGTGCGTTCAACTTCTAAGGTACTTTTTAATTTAGTAATCTGCTCTGATAGAGCACTATTTTGGTCAGTTAAAGTTTGGCTTTGCTCTTGCAGCTGCGGCAATTCAATTTGTGCTTGACGAAGTTGCTCTTGCATTGATGCCATTTCAGCACTGAGCGTGCGATATTGTTGGTGAATACCAGGAGTTTTAGAAACAAATTTAGCTTCTACCCAGCCTTCTCGTTCTTTATCATCAATAACTTTAACAAAGCCATTTTCTTCAGCAGATAGCTGGGTTAATTTTGTACCAGCATCAACAGAGCCAACAATGCGGTAATTTTTACTCGCGCCAGAGTGCATAAATGTATAAAGATTATCGACTATATAAGCGGTGTTTGCATCGCTAGCTGAATTGCTTTCTTCTGCGTGACTCATAAATGCGGCCGCCGCGAATAGCAAAGCTAATAAAGAATGTTTAAACATCAATCTACCCTGTTAATGTAACCGTCTGTGGGACAGCAATCGTATTATTCATAGTTAAGTATTGAGATAGTATGGATTTAGCGCCCTAATAGCAAGACTGATATTGTAATCATGGCTGCTGTTTCATGATTCAAATAAGCTAAAAAATTTGCAATGTTGAGCAGCTTTGTTTATTTTGAGCTCTTATTTATTTTAAAGGTAATCCTCAAGCCTAATGGATACTGAGATAGAACTGAAGTTTTTGGTGTCAGACGCCGTAATCCCACTGATCCCCGCGTTAATTACTCAATTTGCAAAAACGGTTACTAATAAACCTTCGCGTAGTTTACAAAATGCTTATTTTGACACGCCAAGCCGTGAATTAAGAGCGCTCGATATCGGTTTTCGTACCCGCTGTGCTGATAATCAATGTGAGCAAACTATCAAGCTTGCTGGAGAAGTTATGGGCGGGTTGCATCAACGACCTGAATATAATTTACCGCTGGAAAGTAGCCGACCAAATATAACTGCATTTGATGCCAGTATTTGGCCGCATGGTATGCAAATAAGTGCAATTTCCGCTAATCTTTATCCTATTTTTAGTACTAACTTTATTCGTCGTACTTGGCTTATTGAAACCGACAGTGGCGCTAAAATTGAGGTAGTGTTAGATAAAGGCGAAGTATCTGCATCGGGTTTGATGGAGCCAATTTGTGAGCTTGAAATTGAACTGGTTGAAGGCAGCCGCGATGAATTATTTGCTTTAGCTGATAAGTTAGTGAGTCAAAGTAATATTCGTTTAGGGTTATATTCTAAAGCGGCTCGTGGTTATCGCCTTGCGGATGAAAAACCACTTAAGCCAAGTAAATCAATTGGCTTTGTATCGTTACCTAAATATGCAACACAAGAGCAAGCACTTATAGCCGCAATTGGCTTTGGTATTCGTTTTGTACAAAAACATGAACAGTGTTATTTCGATAAACCGAGTTTAAAAACTCTGAAACGAGTGACCGATGGTATTAGTTTAATCCGTCATACGTTCTGGTTGTTTGACGATATTGTTGATAAAAGCACCACCGAGCTATTACGCACCGAGCTAAAATGGCTGTTAAGTGAGTTAGCATGGGTTGAAAACGCGATTCAACTAAAAACATATACTTCTAAGCGCCACGCATACTATAAAAAAATCAACAGTGCACCTGAGTTAACGCAAGTTATTAATGACTTAAAAGAGCTACAGCCAAGTATTGATGATATTAATCGGTTGTTTCATAGCGCTCGCTATAACCGCTTATTATTGTCTTTAACCACCTGGCTGGTGGATAAGCAATGGCGTAAAAGTTGGGGACAAGTACAGTTTCAAGCAGCTGAAAAACCAGTCGCTGAGATTGCTAATCGATTATTTGAAAAAGATTGGCAAGACCTTCATCAATTACTTCCAGAACAAAAAACACTGACAGTTAAGGATTACTTGGATTTACGCATGCGTTTAGAAAACAGCTTACTCAGTGGTAACTGTTTAGGTTCGTTATTTGAAAAAGATGAACGCAGTGAGTTTCGTATTCCATGGTTAGATATTTCACACGGCATGTACGAGCTCAGCACGCTTGAGTATCTAAAGCAGTTATGTGCAGGACAAGATGATGAAGAGCTGGCAAAAATTCAAAGCTGGCTTGAAAGAAAGTCTGAATTCTTGGTCGACGCAATGGAACAAAGCCGCTTAGCTTCATATAAAATATCACCTTACTGGCAGTAATCGCCTTTAAGCCAGTACATAGGGAATACACATGGTACGGCGGGTATTATTACTAATTCTGCTATTTAGTGCTGATGCGATCAGTGATGTTCAGCATTGGCAACTCTGGAAACAGCGTGATGGTGCAAGTGTGTACTACAAAAAACATGACAATGGTATTTTTGAAGTGCAGGCAGAGATCACTGTTGAAGGCGTCACGGCCAATGACTTTATGACATTGCTAAGTGATACTGACAGCGCGCCGTTATGGATTGATAATGTTACCCATGTGAAAGTGTTGGAACGAGTAAGCCCCTCAGAAACTATTGTACATACCGAGTTTGACTCGCCGTGGCCGCTCGCTGATCGCGATATGGTGAGTTACTCATGCTACCAACAACTGAACGACACTCAGACGAAGTTAACGATTGCAGCAAAAACAGGGGAGCTTGCAAAGCGCCAAGCTGTGATCCGTATCACAGATCTAAAAGCACATTGGTTATTAACCCAGCATAACAGTGAAGGGCAATCATTGTTAACCATAACATATGAAATATACGCCAACCCTGGTGGTGCAATTCCTTATTGGCTAAGCAATAAAGTGGGATTAAAAAGTGCGATGCATACCTTGCTTGCTCTTAAATTACGCTTAATCAATAAAACCTATCAAACAGATCAGCAAGTAAGCCAAGTTGGCAATTGTAGTCATACCAATAAACAATAGCGTATTAATGCTAACAATCGACATAATCTAGATGGCTAGTTAATTTCTTGTTACTGTTTTTTTATTAAATATTTATTACAAATAATTACAAAAAAAATATTGTTACTGTAACTTAAATCGGTAATATTCCCGCCCTGGGAACATACTACTTTAAGGACAGTATAGTGTTAGCTTCATCACTTGCAGGATCACTTGCAGGCTCAAGCCGTTGGTTTTCATTTGTTAACGAAAGTTGGCGCATCGCTACATTATGGCTAGCGGGTGTTTTATTGTTTATGAGCTTTCGGATTTTCTTTTTAGTCTACTTTCATGACCGAATCACTACACCAATAGATCTTGATGTCATTTTAAACACCTTAGAAACAGGATTTGCTTTTGACTCAGCAGCCAGTGGTGTGTGTTTTAGCATCCCCTTTTTATTAAATTGTATTTTACAGCCGATGCGTTTAGGTCATTGGGTAAGAATGGTGCGTAACTTTACAGGTAAACTCTTTTTTATAGTCGCTATTTTACTCTGTATAACTAGTATTACGTATATTTCAGAGTACGGCAGTCAATTCAATTACTTTATGTTTGAAGGGTTGCACGATGATCAGCAAGCAATTGCTTTAACCGTGATTGAACAATATCGGCCATGGGGAAGTTTACTGGGGTTATTTACACTGTTAGTAATTGCATTTAAGTTATGTCATCGCGTTGATAAGCAGTCGAATAGCTTTTTACAGCGCATTTTTACTGACTGTAAATGGAAGCGTACGTTGTTAATTAGCATCATAGTGGTGTTATTTATCTGTGCTATTCGAGGTTCTTTTGAGTCACGTCCGGCATCACGGAAGTGGTCTGCGGTAACGCCGGACCCATTTATTAATAATTTAGTGATCAATCCATTTCGCAGCTTTTTATATGCCATTAAAGATTACAACGATCTACAAAGTCATGGCGTAGACGGCGAAAATCCATATTTAAATCATAACTCAGTGCTTGATGTCTTACCTTTAAACGCATTGAGTCAATATACTACAGCACCTTTGTTAGCTGCACCGTCACACGTGTTCGTGATTGTTATGGAAAGCTATGATTCTTGGCCGTTACAACAGAAGTATGCTTCGCTTAATTTAACCAATCAGTTAAAAAATCTAGCTAGTAAAGGTATTTACCTAGATAACGTTTTACCTGCAGCTAGCAGTACTATGAATTCGCTATCCAGTATTGTATCTGGGATCCCTTATGCAGGGGTTAATATGAGTTTGATTGGGCCACAAAAACCAAGCAGCAAGCTATCGTTATTTAATCAATTAGAGCAGTTAGGGTACACCAGTCAGTTTTTTTATGGTGGTTTATTATCATGGCAGAATGTCGGTGAGTACGTTCTATCTCAAGGTGCTGATAAGGTCTATTCAGCTACCGATGCTGGCGGTAAAGGTAGTGCAGGAGTCTGGGGCATTGATGATGGTCAGTTATTTGATTTAGTGGCAGAAAAAACCACACAGAAAAGCTTTAATGTGATTCTCTCTGGTAGTTATCATGGCCCGTTTAATCTCGATTTAGACAAATATAACTACCCTTATAAGTCGGCTGCAGATTATCCTGCAGAGATAAATAGATTAGAAGGGGAGTTATTAGATCCGTATGTATTAGGGCACTTGTGGTATGCAGATAAAATGCTGGGTGAGTTTGTGGCTAAGATGGAGCAACGCTATCCAGATGCATTATTTGTCATTACAGGGGATCATTATAGTCGTCGCAACTTTCACAAGCGTCCAAATTTATATGAGTTAACTCATGTGCCGATGGTGATTTATGGCAAAGGTGTTAGCGCAGATTTAGTGCCAGCACAACAAGTGGCAAGCCATATGGATATCGCTCCAACATTATTAGATTTAATTGCGCCAGCAAATACTCAGTTTTATAGCATGGGACAATCATTATTTAATGCAGCGCCAGATCGAAGGGTATTTGGTTTTCAAACAATACGTCACAATGAGCAGCTTTGGCGTGGTGATTTATCGGCACTTTATGAGTATTATAGGGTCAATGAGCGGGATAAAACTCAGCTTTTACCGACAACACCACCGCAATTTGTCGAAGTTGATGCGCAGGCAGAGCAAGCATATACCCAGTATATGGCGACAGCCTGGCAGTTATTAACTCAAGGCATGGATTAAGGTAATGTGTTTGGCCCATCACCCGATAAGCAAAAGCTATACGCTAAAGATCATAAAATGACTAAACCAGAAATTAATTTAGTAAACAAACCCAACGGCATAGGGATTGGGCGCATTTTTAAAGCAACCAAGTGCTCAATTAAAGGTTTTAAAGCTGCATTTAAGGAAGAATCGGCCTTTCGCACTGAGCTTGCGCTAGGGCTAGTATTATTGCCGTTATCATTTTGGCTAGCACAATCATTGCAGCACTGGGCACTTCTTGTAATCAGCTTTTTGTTATTGTTGATTGTTGAGTTGCTAAACTCAGCAATTGAAGCATTAACAGATCGAGTAGGTGTTGAATACCACGTGCTATCAGGGCGTGCGAAAGATATCGCTTCAGCGGCTGTAACATTAGCACTGATAGTGTTGTTTATTGTATGGGCTGTGGCTGGGTATGAAAAGATACTTACATTGATAGGTTAGGAAGTTAGGTAAAACGTCACTGGCTTTGAGCGACAAGCTTCGAATACACCCTAACTCCTAGTTATACCAATCGACTTAAATATTTAACCATTCTAGCGAGCTAAATAAAGCGCTAACTGCGTTATAATTTTTTCAAGTAGAACAACTACATGTCAAAATTTACGCCTTGTTATCACTGTATTTAT
>NZ_JACJEE010000001.1:314987-383959 GCF_014163915.1 Pseudoalteromonas sp. SR41-8 | reverse complement strand
CTCATTAAACTCATTAAACTCATTAAACTCATTAAACTTAAGGGTGTTGGGTAAAACGAAAAAGCAACAGGCATAAATATCTTTGCCTAAGACAGTGCATATCTAGCCTCACAAAGTTTAGGACATTAAAAGATGTTTGCATAAATATATTCAAATTCATCATCTTTTTCATAAAATACGACATCCCAAAGGGATCCTTTTGCTCCGCCTCGCTTATTGCAAACTCAATATTTTTGCGCATATAAGAGCTCAAAATATCTAAATGACTTCAAGGAATTGGGATTTAATTTTTAGCAGCTTAGATTGCACTCCAGCCTCTATAAAAACCTAACGAGCCTGAAGAATAATTCGTTTTTAATTTATTTTTTATTGATGTACTAACCACAGTCGAATTCCTATTTTGATTCAATCGGTTACTTCTATTTCACGAAAAATATAAAAAGAGGACTTGGTGTTGTTTTAATTGGCATTTTGGAAGGTATTACAGGTGTTTGAGGATATAAAGCGCAGTGCTTTAGAAAAGTAAAAAAGCGCTGCAACAATACAGCGCTTTCATTACTCATAAAAATTATTTGTTTAAGCTTAACCGCTTTATTTAAAAGAAGCCGAGCGGATCTTCGCTGTAGCTTACTAATAAATTTTTAGTTTGTTGGTAATGGTCAAGCGCAAGCTTGTGGGTTTCGCGGCCGATGCCTGATTTTTTATAACCACCAAACGCAGCGTGTGCAGGATACATATGGTAACAGTTGGTCCATACACGGCCTGCTTCTATTTTGCGGCCAAAGTGATAAGCACGGTTCATGTTGCGGCTCCATACCCCTGCGCCTAGACCAAATTCAGAGCTATTAGCCAGTTCGAGTGCTTCGGCTTCGTCTTTAAAGGTCGACATTGAAATCACCGGGCCAAAAATTTCTTCTTGGAATACCCGCATATCGTTAGTGCCTTTTAACAGCGTTGGCTGAATGTAATAACCGCCATTTAGCTCATCTGTTAGTTGCTCTACATTGCCGCCAGTAAGTACTTGTGCGCCTTCTTTTTTGCCAATTTCAATATAGCTGAGAATCTTATCAAACTGTGCTTTAGACGCTTGTGCGCCTACCATGGTTTCACTATCAAGCGGGTTACCGCGTTTAATTTTTAATGTGCGCTCTAAAATACGCTCAATAAACTGCTCGTAAATATCTTCTTGAATAAATAGTCGCGATGGGCAAGTACACACTTCACCTTGGTTAAAGTACGCAAGTACTGCGCCTTCAATGGCTTTACTTAGGAAGGAATCGTCTTTTTCCATTACATCGTTAAAGAAAATATTCGGTGATTTACCACCGAGCTCAACCGTTGATGGAATAATGTTATCAGCGGCACATTTTAAAATGTGTGAGCCAACAGGAGTTGAGCCGGTAAAAGCAATTTTAGCTATACGCGTGCTGGTTGCCAGCGCTTCGCCCGCTTCTTTACCGTAGCCATTTACTACATTAAGCACGCCTGCAGGCAATAAATCACCAATAATTTCCATCAACACTAAAATAGATACTGGTGTTTGTTCAGCCGGTTTGAGTATCACACAGTTACCTGCGGCAAGCGCTGGTGCGAGTTTCCATGCGGCCATTAGAATTGGGAAGTTCCACGGAATGATTTGTCCAACAACGCCCAGTGGCTCATGAAAATGATACGCGACTGTGGTTTCGTCTATCTCACCAATACTGCCCTCTTGGGCGCGAATACAACCGGCAAAATAACGAAAATGATCTGCCGCCAGTGGGATATCTGCCGCCAATGTTTCGCGAATGGCTTTACCGTTATCCCACGTTTCGGCAACTGCAAGAAGCTCAAGGTTTTGCTCTATCCGATCAGCTATTTTTAATAATATATTGCTACGAGCCGTTACTGAAGTTGTACCCCAAGCAGCTTTTGCAGCGTGGGCTTTATCAAGGGCAAGTTCAATATCCGCTTTATCAGAGCGTGGTACTTTACAAAATACTTTACCATTAACGGGGCTAATATTATCAAAGTACTGACCATTTACAGGCTCGACCCACTGTCCGCCAATGTAATTACCGTACTGGGATTTAAAGTTAATAAGTGCGCCGTCGCTGCCAGGATTTGCATAGATCATTGTGTGTGTCCTTTATTCAAAATGTTGCTTTTTAAATTTAATCAAATTGACTAAGTTTGACGGGAGATTGTTGTTTATTTATCCGTCACCTGTTGACATTAGCTTATAAGAAGCATAAAAACTTGATTAGCTGTCCAAAAAACATGTCTGTGCGTCCAAACTCTGTTGGTCGTGTTTAAAGGAAATAAAATGAATACCACGTTATTGACTGAAAAACTGACTAAAAAGCGCCAAGCGGTTGATGTACTGATCGAAAATAAAATTACTTTTGCCTCAGACAACGCCGAGCTGAGCATTTACGACACCTACCAAGACGCACAAAAAGTAGCACTGCATTCCAGCGAACTGCTGTTTTGCGGCATGATCAGCGGTAAAAAAGTGATGCACGTTGCTGACAGTAACTACCATGAAGAGTTTTTACCCCAGCAATCATTTGTATTAGCACCCGAACAAGGGGTTTTAATCGACTTCCCAGAAGCATCAATGAAGCAACCTACCACCTGTTTGGCTATCGAAATTAGCCGCGATAAAATCAGCCAAGTAGCTGACGCGCTAAATATGCAGCAGCAAATAAGCAGCGATGATTTTTTTCATTACATTCCAAAGCTGGTGCATACCCAACACAATCAACAAACCCAACAATTACTTGAACGGATGATTGGGTTATTTAGCGAAAACGAGCAAGATCGTCATTATCTAATTGATCTATCAGTAAATGAGTTAATCACTCGATTATTACAACAACAAAGCCGCGATTTAATGCTCGCCAATTGCCAACAAACTATTGCATGCCCATTAACCGATGCCCTGCATTTTATTAAAGAACATCTTAATCAAACTTTAGATATCGATACTTTATGTAAAATAGCCTGCATGAGCCGTAGTAAATTTTACCAGCAATTCAAGCTCGCCTTTGGGCAAAGTCCGGCCATGTGGCAACAACAGCTAAGATTAAAGAAATCTCGCCAACTTCTACAATCAGGACAACAAATAAGTCAAGTTTGCTACGATCTTGGCTTTACCAACCCCAGTCACTTTAGCCGTTTGTTTAAGCAAAAATTTGGTGTTTCACCTAAACAATGCAAGCATTAATATTCATCTATTAAGAATTTTTAACTAAATTAAAAGTTTTTATTGACTCGAACGCAATTGCAGATTATTTTCCCGCTGATGTTTTTATCGGCATAACAATAGCGGCATGCATCCCCTGCACCGTCTGGCGCCAAGCCAACGCATTTTACTGTGTCGCAATTGTGCTAAACCCACCGCGAAACCTAACAGTGACTTCTGCGTGCAAAAGCAGTGACTTGGAATATCAGCCGTTGGGCTAACATTCTTTGTTTTTGTTAAGCAGTTTGAGCCAATTACTCAAATGCTTTTTATTTTGTGAATACTTAAATGCTCGAACCTTCTGCGTTAAGTCTTGTGCCGCCAGTTGTAGTGGTGGTTTTGGCGATCGTGCTACGTCGTCCTATTTTATCTTTGCTGATCGGTGCCCTTGTTGGCCTTGCTATGCTAAATCCTGTTGAAATGCTTAGCAACTTTGCTGCGGCATCATTAAAAGTAATGGTAGATGAAACAATCGGCTGGCTTATTTTAGTGTGTGGTGGCTTTGGTGCGTTAATCGCATTACTAGTGCGAACCGGTGGTGCAGCAGCATTTGGTAGTTTTGCGCTGCGTTTTTGTAAAGGCCCACGCTCATCTTTACTCATGACCTTTTTACTTGGTATCGTTATTTTTATTGATGACTACCTCAATGCGCTTACCGTGGGTGAAACCATGAAACGCATTACCGATAAATTCAAAATTAGCCGTGAGATGCTTGCTTACGTAGTTGACTCTACCGCAGCGCCAATTTGCGTATTAGTACCACTGTCTACATGGGCAGTATTTTTTGGTGGCTTATTGGTTGATAACAACATCGCCGTCGAAGGCCAAGGTATTGCCGTGTATATTCAAGCAATCCCCTATATGCTGTATGCATGGTTTGCCGTGTTACTTGTGCCATTAGTGGTACTTGGTGTTATCCCTTTATTTGGGCCGATGAAAAAAGCCCAATTACAGGCAATGCAAGAACAACCGCAAGTAGATCCTGCACAGTACAACGAAGTGCAAACTGCCGATGAATACGCAGTAAAAGCCGTTGAAGAAAGCTTTGAAAGCGCAGACAGCCACGGCAAACTGTACAACTTTTTACTGCCTATTTTATTGCTCGTTGCGTTCACTGTGTATTTTGACATTGATGTATACAAAGGGTTATTAGCGACATTCGCCGTGACGCTTCCATTTTATATGCTGCAAAAGCTAATGCCATTTGCCGAAATGATTGAAAAAATGCTCGATGGTTTTAAAAGCATGTTGCCAGCAATAGGAACTGTGATCGCCGCATTTATTTTTAAAGATGTGTGCGACCAACTACTATTACCACAGTTTGTAATTGATTCCTTAAGCCCATTCATGACCGCAGGCTATTTACCTGCAGTGGTGTTTTTAGCAATGGCAATTTTGGCGTTTGCTACAGGCTCAAGCTGGGGTATTTTTGCGGTAACAATTCCTATTGTGATGCCTCTGGCAGTCGCGGTTGATGCAAATATACCGCTGGTGATTGGTGCGCTGTTATCTGCCTCATCATTTGGTAGCCAAGCATGTTTTTACTCAGATTCAACTGTCCTTGCAGCCCAAGGTTCAGGCTGTAACTTAATGAGTCACGCAATTACTCAATTGCCCTATACACTCATCGCAGCTGCCTGTGCATTTGTCGGGTTTTTAGTGATTGCTTAAGGTGCATAAATCTAAAAAAAATCGATTACAGTTTCCTGTAATCGATTTTAACGTTTTGCGTTTTTATCTAAATTATTACTAAAACTTCCCAACCGATTTCACTGAATCGGTTAGCGATGCAGCATTAATGTAACCAATCATACTTGGATTTTTACCTACTAAATCAATTACCTCTGCATCATTAGTCACTTCTTTAGGAGGCGAGCCTTTACCTGTAAAAATAAGCTTTGACCAGTATGCTTTTAACTGGCTACCTGATTTTGATAAAACATTCGCATCAAACTCTTGGCGTGCTGTAGAGGCTTCCTCTTGATTCAATGGAACAGCTTGATTGCCATCAGAAAATGATTTGGCCTTGCCTAAAAAGAGCTTTGAAATCTCAGATTGATCAAAACTACTATTATTTGTAGGATGAACAACAACAACTACCTCCGCGTTTACTGAATAACAACTAAGCAATAAAAGTGGTAAAAGTATCTTTTTTAACAACATCATAGCGTATTCCTTAAAATACCAAGTCAATGCCAAGTGTGATCGACTCACTATCACCTGCAACAGCTAAATCAAATGATTTATCATTCACTTTATCAAACTGGACTTTAAAAGCCGCTGAAGAATGAAAATCCCAGCGTATTCCGACTGACGTTGTATTGTGCTGTTCACCATCATCGGCATCTTCTTTAAATTGAGAGTAAGAAACATAAGGAGTAATTGTGTCTAAACGGTAACCTAGCGTAATCATTGAAGTGTCAAGGTTGCCATTCAAATCCAACCGGTTTAACTCTGTTAATATAAATAAACTTTCAAAGTCTAAGTTAACTGCAACACCATAAAACTTACCTGTACGGCTAGTTTCACCGTCAAATAATACTCGCTCACCACTACGGTAGCGCTCATTTTTGTAAGTCATATGGGTTAATCTAACTTCGAACCACTCTTTATTTAATTGCAATACCCCACCTAACATATCACGCCAAATTTCACGTGTTGGCTCTTTGAAAAAAAACTCACTAAGGAGCTTATTTTCTGTATCATCCTCTTCTCCATAATAAAGGTTGCCCATTACAGACCAATCACCAATTTCACCGCTGTATAGTGCATTTACGCCGTTGTAGTTAAATATTTGCCACGTATAATTATCCGCAGGCGGACGCATCCATACATAGGCGTAACCTACATCATAAAAATCCGAATAATAAAACAGGGGCAATCGTTTTTTACCTGCTTGAACAGTCCAATTTTCATTAATCTCATATGAGAGATAAGCCCATTCAATTTTTGCATCAAAATCATTAGCGCCTCGAGCAACTAGTTGGCCTGTCACCGATAGTCCATCAGCTAAATCAGCGCTAATTTGTAGCCCAAATAAGCTCTCTGGTTTAAACGAAACATCTTCGTCGTAAGACGATACTATTGGATAATCGGCCAAAAAAGTAGGTGGTATATCGTACTGCGGGACCCCACTTCCAGATAAAACTTTACCAGCATTAATACTAGTAAACCCTGATAAGTTGATCTCGCCATAAGAAGCACCTGTAAACAGGATGCAATTTACAGTTAATAACCAATACAGCTTTTTCATCATCTGCGTTACCTTATGATATTAGTCTTTTGCAATATGCATTATTAAAGTTAGACCACAGATGAAAATTTTGCCTACTATACCTAAGCTTCCGCCCCAAATTAATTACAAAATAACAACAAAATTAAAACATCAGTGATAATCGATTTAATTAATTAGTACTAAATTATTTGGAGTTCACGACCTTTTCTACCTCTTACTGTAAAAACTTTAGGCTTACTCTGAGTATAAAGTTTACAGCCTCATAAAGAGTCCAAAACCAGCGAACCACGTGACTTTTACCAATTTATGCGCTGCAAATAGCATTTATTTTAATTAACCTCGACTATTACTTGTATGTGCTCCCTTAAAAAGCGGATAATTGCAGCTAAATGAAAATACACTGACAAAGTCTGGCGCAAACACCTATTGGCCTTACTTATTAGTGCGCACGAAGGTGGACCAACTCAATGGAAATTAAAGTTAATTTTCTCGATAATCTTAGATTAGAAGCTAAGTTTGACGATTTCTCAGTCATTGCGGATCAACCAATCCGTTACAAAGGCGATGGCTCTGCGCCAAGTCCGTTTGACTACTTTTTAGCATCTTCGGCTTTATGTGCTGCGTACTTTATTAAAGTGTATTGTAATGCCCGTGATATCTCGACTGACGGTATTCGTGTTGCGCAAAACAACATTGTTGATCCTGAAGATCGTTATAACCAAATCTTCCAAATCCAGGTTGAACTCCCTGAAAGTATTTCAGAAAAAGACCGCACCGGCATTTTACGCTCTATTGATCGTTGTACCGTAAAGCGTGTTATTCAAACCATACCTGAATTTAAAATTGATGCCGTAGAAAGCTTAGATAACGACGCGCAAGCCATGTTAATGGCAAAATCAGAAGGCAGCGAAAACACCTTTATTTTAGGTAAAGATTTACCGCTTGAGCAAACCATTGCTGATATGACTGCGATTTTGGCTGACTTAGGCATGAAGATTGAAATTTCATCATGGCGTAATATTGTACCAAACGTCTGGTCATTGCATATTCGTGATGCTGCATCACCGATGTGCTTTACCAATGGTAAAGGCGCCAGCAAAGAAAGCGCATTATGTTCAGCCCTTGGCGAGTTTATTGAACGTTTAAACTGTAACTTTTTTTACAATGACCAGTTCCTTGGTGAAGAAATTGCCAACAGCGAATTTGTTCATTACCCGAACGAAAAATGGTTTCAGCTCACTGATGATGACTCACTACCAGAAGGTATTTTAGACGACTATACCTTGAGCATTTACAACCCTGAAGATGAGCTGTGTGGCTCGCACCTTATCGACACTAACTCTGGTAATGTTGAGCGAGGTATTTGCTCGATCCCATATGTGCGTCACTCTGACGGCGAAACTGTATACTTTCCATCAAACTTGATTGAAAACTTGTTTTTAAGTAACGGCATGAGTGCGGGTAATAACTTTGCCGAAGCCAAAGTACAATGTTTATCTGAGATTTTTGAACGTGCTGTTAAACGCCAAATCATCGAGCAAGAACTGGTATTGCCAGACGTACCAGAAGCGATACTTGCTAAATATCCTAGTATTGTTGCCGGTATTAAAGGCTTAGAAGAGCAAGGCTTTCCGGTTGTTGTAAAAGACGCATCTCTAGGCGGGCAATTCCCTGTCATGTGCGTAACGTTAATGAACCCGAAAACCGGTGGCGTATTTGCTTCATTTGGTGCACACCCAAGTTTTGAAGTGGCTCTTGAACGTAGCTTAACAGAGCTATTACAAGGTCGCAGCTTTGAAGGTTTAAACGACGTACCTAAACCAACATTCAACAGCATGGCAGTATCTGAACCTGAAAACTTTGTTGAACACTTTATTGATTCAACCGGTAAGATCTCATGGCGCTTTTTCAGTGCTAAACACGATTATGACTTTGTGGAATGGGATTTTTCAGGTACTAACGAAGAAGAAACTGCTAGCTTATTTGGTATTTTAAAAGCCTTAGGTAAAGAAGCTTATATTGCTGAATTTTCAGATCTTGGCATCGCATGCCGTATTTTAGTGCCTGATTATTCAGAAGTTTACCCTGTCGAAGACTTAATTTGGGATAACACCAATAAAGCCCTTAAATACCGTGAAGATATTTTAAATCTGCACAGTTTAGATGAAGACCAACTTGCCGACTTAGTTGAGCGCTTAGAAGACAGCCAGCTTGATAATTACATCGATATCATCACCTTAATTGGCGTTGAGTTTGACGAAAACACCGTGTGGGGTCAGTTAACTATTCTTGAGCTTAAGCTGCTAATTTACTTAGCATTAGGCGATTTAGAAGCGACCATGGAACTGGTTGAAACCTTCTTACAGTTTAACGATAACACTGTTGAACGCGGGTTATTCTACCAAGCAATGCACGCGACTTTAGAAGTTGCGCTAAATGATGACTTAGAAATTGAAGACTACATTCACAGCTTCACCCGCATGTTTGGCCAAAAAGTAATGGATGCAGTAGTCGGCTCTATCAATGGTGATGTGATGTTCTACGGTTTAACTCCAACCAATATGCAACTTGAAGGGTTAGATCGTCATCAGCGTTTGATCGACAGCTATAAAAAACTGCATGGGGCTCGCGCTGCAAGAGCCAAATAACTATTGTCAGCGCGAGATTTGCGTAGGCGGGAGTTTATATCGCGCTGTTGCTCTTTCTGCCGGACAATAACTTCTTAAATTTAAGCACCTAGCAATGGCAGGTGCTTTATTTTTTTATAGCGCAAAGCCAACGATATACAATGGGCTAGCTCTTTAGCTGGCACGGTTTGATTAAGCTTAAACACCAAAGCACGGTTACCTTCATAGCTAAACGTATCACCATAAAGCTCTTTGAAGGTTTCAATAAGTTTAGTTTTACAGTTAAAGTAAATACAAAATTGCTCAGCTGATTTTGGTTTGTGATCAAAACGAATGGTAGTGCCTATTTTTGAAATATAACTCGGCTCTCCCCACTTGAGTGTTTCTTCAAGTTCAGTGATGCCATCCTGCACAGCTACCTGCAAAATCAGACTTCTGATCTCATGTAATACAACCGCGATATTTTCAGGGTACATCGTAAATTTTTGTTTAACACTCTGATGCATTTAACGCTCCTTAAAGAGTCGTAAAATTAGGCTATTTCGTTAACTCAAGTATTTTTACTTTGTTTATCTGTGCTGAGTAAATTTTGCCCTGCCACTTCGGTTTTTTAGCAAACCATGCTGGCTTTTCTGAATGTTTCCAGATACCCGCAATCAATTAACGGCTGGCTCATACCGATAATGGCCGGTGATCTTATAACGAAACAGTACATCCTCAAGTTGCGGCCCTGCGCCTATGTTATGCACTATCAATGGGGTTTTGTTATCTGCAGTGTATGTATCTACCGCGATACCGATATGCGGCAAATTGCCCGGCAGCATCCACGTGACAATATCGCCTGCTTTATAGGTCTGAGCATTATTAGTTATGGGCAGTACTGTACCGTGGCGTTTAAAAAAAGCCTGTAAATTAGGCACGCGACGATGATCAATATTACTATCGGGTTTAGTAAGCCCCCATATTCTTGTTGATGGATAGACTGAAAAATTATCGCGCATATCTTCATGATCTAACTTTTGTAAATCGATACCCAGTGCTCGGTAGCTGCGAATAATCACATCTGTGCATACGCCAATATTGGCAGGTACATCGCCATTTGGATAGGCAATGCGTTGATAAGCGCCGTCATAGCGCACGCTTTGTGTTGTTCTATCATTTGCAGCGTTTACAAAATCATCAGCAAATGAGTTGCTGCTGTAGCTACATACTGAATACAATAACAACAAAGACCAAGTTATGTATTTCATGAAACTTCCTTTTAACGTTCAGATTAAAACTTAGTTTTTAATCTTTGAAATTGAGTGTTCACTGAGCATCAGCCTTATTTCAAATTCACTTCGCTTAATTTCTTTAATAATAGATTGCCTATTCATCTCCATAAACAGCCAGAGTTTAACGGCAATTTGCATCATTAGACTACTTACAAAACACACAGCCCAAAACAGTTGCTGTGCTATCTGCTCAGCATTAAAATATTGATAGACTGATAGTATAAAAATTGCCGTGAGTATAAAAGCCAACATCGTACCTAAAACTGTCCAACTGCGCATTTTTCCGCGATATATACGTGTAAACTGTTTGAATAAACCAGAATCAGTCTCTAAAACAGACTCCAAATTGTGTTGTTCAGCCTGTAAGCTCTCTTTTATTTTCTCATCTAAATTCATCACTCTCTCCAATTATTCACTCAACCATTTTACCAGCTGTGCTCTCGCTCGGTGTAAACGTGACTTAACTGTGCCAACAGCAACATTTGTTATTAAAGCAATGTCGCTAATTGACATTTGCTCTAAATAAAACAAATAAACACTGAGCCTCTCACTATCTGGCAGGTTATTTATTAATTTTGCTAAATCAATAGATTGCTCATTAAAATGTGTAGTATCTATTGATTGTTCATGCTTATCCGGCTGAAAACTTTCTATGTACTTATCTTTACGGGTGACATCAACAAACTTGTGGTATACCACTCTAAATAGCCACGCTTTAAACACGCTTGGTTCTTTTAATTTACGAATGTCTTTTGCTACCACAGTCCACGCTTCTTGCGTTATATCCTTTGCTAAGTCTTTCTGTTTACAAAGTTTCATCGCAAATAGAAAACTAGGATTATACAAATAAGTACATAATGAGTTAAAAGCTGCCTCATCCCCTTGCTGTGCGCTAATTACAGCAAGCGTTATTTGCGTCGAATTCATGCCTCTCCTTAATATCTTTTCTACAAGACGGTTTAGCAATGTAAAAGGTTCGCTGTATTTTTATTTTTTCATAAAAAAACCCAAGCAAATCGCTTGGGCTTTGATCTTTTTCAACGCTTCAATGTGCTAAATTACTTTTGCAATTTAATGCCATTAAAGTGTGCTTGTAAGTCTGTTACCAATGTTTGTTTTGGTAAATCTGCAAACGGTTTGTCGGCAAATTTGCTACCACGAAGCTGTACGTTTAAACGCGCAGCTTGTGGGTTTAACATAGTTTGCTGGTAGTAGTCTTTAATATCTGCAAGCGTGACTTTTTCAACTTCAGCGATTAACTTATCCTTTGAATCAAAATCAAAGTTTTCACGATACCAATCGCCAATAAGTGGGCCCATTTCATCGCTAAGATTTTTAGGCTGCTGTTTAAGCGACACTAATACGGCGTTTTTAAGTTGAGCAAACGTTTCTTCGCTCATGTTATCAAGCTCTACTGCATATTGCATTTTGAACTCTTCAAAACGCGCTTGCATGGTTTTTACATCTTTTACCGGGGTTTGAATAAACAAGCCAATCGCTGAGTAATCTTCAATCGGCCTTGCTAAACCACCAACCGCATACGCTAATTGCTCTTCAGTACGTAACTTGTCAAACGCGACGGTGCTAAAGTGACCTTGTAAGACTTGCGCTTGCGCTTTTTGCTTATAGCCTGCAATCGGGTGTACGGTCATATCAATGATAGCTACATCAGCCACATCAATATCTTTTTGCAATACAATCGTTTCGCCTGGTTGCGGTAACCACGCTTTACTGCGCGCAAATTCAGTGCTTATATGCGCCGCTGGTAAAACTGCCGTTAACTCTTTAGCTATCGCTTCAACATCTGTTTGGTTATAGTTACCATAAGTAAACACCCGCATTTCGTTATTAGCGAAGGTATGCTGTTTAAGCTGCTCAAAATCTGCAATGGTTAATGCTTTTGCCGTATTGATCAGTGCATCGGTGTCAAAGCTGCCAGTTCGTATTAATTTAGAATACTCACCAAACGCTTGATAATAAGGGAATTGTTTTTGGGCGTTTAATAAATCACGTTGGTAACGATCAAGCGCTTGAGCAAAACCTTGCTCAGTTACTTGCACATCAATATTTGTCAGTGCTTGCGCGAGTAAAACATTTTGTTTATCGGTAAAACCACTCATTGAAAGGATAAGTCCGTTACTTGCTTCAAGGCCAACACTCATACCTGCCACGGCAGCTTCGGTACTTAGCTTGCTTTGTTGTAAGTTAAATAAGTCAGACCATACTGAATAAAGTACTTTAGCTTTGATATCCGTCAAAGCATCTGGGGTATTTAAGTAAACTTCGACCAAACCTTTCGGTTGCTCGGCAAAGTTTTGACTCGCTTGACGCCATACTTTTACGCCATTTTTATCATATACCAGCTTAGGGTGTTTTTGCTCTGCAAATTGTGCTGTTTTAATCGCAAAACTCTCTGGTAATAAACGGTTTACCGTGGGTAATGCTAAGGCAAACTGACTAGGCTTACTCCAGCTGGCAATTTCAGCATCACTGATATCTTCAATGCGGTATTTACCATCGTAAAAATGCAATTGTGAATCGGTTTCTTCTTGCTGTGAGGTATACCAAATACGTAGAGTATCAGCATTGAGTTGCGCAAGTACGTTGTTGATCGCAGCTGCATCAAACTTAGCATAATAAAAAGGCGCATTAATAACGTGGTTTAGTGGATAATCTTGCATGCTACCAGTTAAATTACTGACATAGCCAAATTCATCGCCTTTTTCTAAAAATTGAAATTCATTATTAAGTGAAGTGCGAATTTCATTAAAGTATTTACTATCTACACCTTCTTTTTTGATCAAATCAATATATTGCATTATTGTTGCAACGATCGTTTCACGGTTTTTCATGCCTTCGTCTGTTAATTGCACATTAACCGTCAGCGCACCGTAATTACCATATTGGGTTGGTGCTGCCCCGGCTGAAAGTTGTGAAACCCAGCCTTTATCACGCAAAATTTGCGCCGGGCTACCTTGCATTTCATTGCTTAATAAGTATGCTACAAAACGGTTAGGTTTAACGGCAAACTCATTGCTGTTATCGGTAATAGTAAAATCAAGTTGTAACTCTTTTACGTCTTCATTCGGCGCGTAGTGAACGCGTTTTCCACCTACGTTATCAAAATCTAGCTTTGTGGTAACAGTTGGTTTGTCGATCTTTTTATCTTCAATATCAGCGAAGTATTTTTGTGCTTTCGCTTCCATTTCCGCAAGTGGTAGATTTGAAATCATTGCTACTTTCATAATGTTAGAAGAGTAGTATTTATTATAAAAATCAACGGTTTCTTTATGTAGAGAGCTACCGTCTTTATCACCTAATGTTTCAAGATTACCGATTAAAAAACGATTAGCTGGATGATCGCCCATCATTTGTCGGGCAAGCTTAAACTGACCAAAAAAATCCATCTCGCGACGCATTGACCATTCGGCGTTTACTGCGTTTTTTTCTTTATCGGTGTATTCTGGGTAAAGCTTAGGGGATTTAAAAAAGTCAGCAAAACGATCCAATGCTTCATCGTAAGCATCGTTATTTACTTCAAACATGTAATTAGTAATATCTAACCATGTATAAGCATTGTGGGCGCCGCCGTTTTTAGTCATAAAATCAGAGTAACCCTTGGTATCTGGGTAACGATCTGTGCCTAAAAATAGCATGTGCTCTAAATAATGCGCCATTCCCTGCTGGCTGATTGGATCATGTAATAAACCAACACCCACACTCAATGATGCGGCTGATTTTTCAGCAGTTGGATCCGACACTAAAATTACTTCAATCTCATTCGCAAGTTTAAGGGTTTTATATTGACGAGTATCGTTGGGACTTATTACCAGCGTATCTGAAAGTAATGACGTTTGCTGCTGTACCGCTGTGGTGGTAGTGCCGCAGCCACTTAATACTGCTAAAGCAATAGCGCTTAAAGTAATTATTTTTTTCATATTGAGAATGTGATCCATACTTATTTGTTGTTTGAATGATCGGTAAAATTCAAAACGCTTGCAATCATTTTTCTAAATACTTTGTAACACATTGTGAATTATAAAGACAAACTGCTAGGCTTAAAGCTAGGTTATTTATCAAATGAGACTCTTAATGGAAAAATATGTATTACTCGCGATGTTTTCTCAGGTACTACTCACTTTTACGGT
Source organism: Pseudoalteromonas sp. SR41-8 (assembly GCF_014163915.1). Lineage (NCBI taxonomy): Bacteria > Pseudomonadati > Pseudomonadota > Gammaproteobacteria > Alteromonadales > Pseudoalteromonadaceae > Pseudoalteromonas > Pseudoalteromonas sp. SR41-8. The sequence continues at coordinate 369,449 of NZ_JACJEE010000001.1, read as the reverse complement.
AATGGTAGTCATGGGCCGCCGCCGTTTTAGTGCGGCGCGTAACAAAACGATTACTATGCAAGATTTTGCCACTATGCAATTAAATAATGCGGGTGATGATGTACATATTGCCGGTAGAAACTTTATTAATCAGTTTGAAATACCAATGCTATTTTTTGTAGCCTGTTTAGCTGCTTTACAGCTCAATGCAGCGGGTTATGTATTTATTACTTTAGCCTGGGGTTTTGTGATTTCGCGCGTCATTCACAGTATTATTCATTTAGGCAGCAATAGCGTAAAACCTCGCTATTATAGCTTTTTGCTTGGCTGTTTACTGGTTTTAACTATGTGGGTGTTATTAGTAATGCGGGTATTTGCACTCTAAAGCGTTACGTTTGCTATCGGGACACATAACCCGATAGCAAGTATATACCTTTAAGCTGCGCGGCGGCGTTTAAAGCCAAGCAATAATAATGGTAGTAACCAGCTCATACTACCACTTGAGCTATCCCCATCATCAGGCTGAGTTGGAGTTGGATCGTCAATTAGCGTATTTTCTTTTGGAGATAAATTTACTGACGAATTTGGATCATTATCCAGTACCACAACACTATTGATCGACACTAAATTAGCAATAGTCAGCGTAGTATCTGCACTTGCACATTGGTCTTTAGTGAGATTAACTACCGGTATTTCACCGCAATGCACTAAAGCAGAGATCTTATCAAGCACTGCATAACTATCTGCTGTAATCTGACCAAATACGGTAAAACCGCCATTTTGCTTATCTAAATTTGCACTATTATCTTTGAGATTAAAAAACCATTGACTGGTGGCGCTATTTTTATCACCGCCGACTTTTGCCATGGCAATCGTGCCTTTTACATTCGATAGTTCTGGCTCATTCACAACAGCTGGTGACGTTGTGATCGCTTTAAAATCATCGGTAAAAGTAAAGCCTCCGCCTTGAATAATAAAGTCCTTGATTGAACGGTGGATCACGGTTTGGTTGTACGCATCACTTTGTATATAACTTAAAAAGTTCTCGACCGTTTTCGGAGTCTGTTGATCAAACAAATCGACCTTAATAGCGCCTTGTGAAGTTTGCATTTCAACTACAGTGGCATGGCTTGCAAATGAGGTTGCGGTTAACAAACCGCACAGTAATAGTTTTTTCATTATTATATCTATCCTGAAGAATGTTGTGGTTATGTGAATTTAATGCAAATAATAAAGAACTCTTGTGGAGATTACGATAGCAAAACGTACCTTTAAACAAATCAAACCGAATTGATTACATTTAAATTACATGTAATTACATTATCTTGTTATTCACTCACGTTATAAATAAATTTTGTTTAAAACGAAATCGTCTTAATAGCCGAGTTTATTTTGTTAGTATTATTTATAACAATAAAACACACACAACAGGATTAACAACTATGTCGTATGAAGAGCAACACATATGTGATTTTGGCTTACACCAAGGAGAGGCGTACACTAAGTTACCGGCAAGCTTTTTAAACTGGATGGTGGGTAATAACCATGAAAAATCAGCATTAGCAGAACAAGAGTTACAGCGACGTCAATTAGCGGCAACTGGAAAGTTAAATTTCCAAGATGACATTAAAATAGAATAATTACGTTATTTTGCAATAAAACTAGTTTAAACTATGCGCTTAATAAATAGCACAACACTGACAACACGGGTCATATTATGCGCATATTACTTTCATTTTTCCTGTTACTAAGCATTACTGCATGTAGTAATCATCAAACCTCCGTTCAACAAGCTGACACAGCAGATATTCACTATCTCACCATTTTACATACCAATGATAATCATGGCCGCTTTTGGCATAACGAAAAAGGTGAATACGGTATGGCTGCACGTAAAACCTTAATCGACCAGTTACGTGCTGATGCGCAGCAACAAGGTCACGCAGTGCTACTTCTATCTGGTGGTGATATAAATACAGGCATTCCAGAATCAGACCTGCAATTTGCAGAGCCTGATTTTAAAGGAATGTCATTAATTGGTTACGATGCGATGGCGATTGGTAATCATGAATTTGATAATCCACTGAGTGTTTTAAAACAACAGCAGCAGTGGGCAAATTTCCCGCTTCTTTCGGCTAATATAATTGATAAAAAAACCGGTAAAAATGCCTTCGAATCCTATAAGATTTTTAACAAACAGGGGCTGAAAATCGCCGTTATTGGTTTGACAACCACAGATACCGCTAAAATAGGCAACCCGCAGTATATCGGCGGCCTTGAATTTCAAGAGCCCGTTGCAGTAACCCAAGCTTTAGCTGAGAAAATCAAAGCACAATATCAACCGGATATCACGATTGCAGTAACTCATATGGGTCATTATGTTGATGCGAATTATGGCATAAATGCACCTGGCGATGTTACCCTTGCCCGCTCTTTACCGGCTCATACCCTTGATATGATCATCGGCGGTCACTCACAAGAACCTGTGTGCATGGCAAGCGAAAATAAAAATGACGATAACTTTAAACCCGGTATGACATGTAAACCAGACCAACAAAATGGTACGTGGATAATGCAAGCTCATGAATGGGGTAAATATGTCGGCAAAGCCGAGTTTAAACAAGAAAACGGCGTATTAACCTTATTAGATTATAAATTATTGCCAGTTAACTTATACGTTGATAAAACGCAAGCTGATGGTTCAATTAAGCCTGAGCTTGCCAACGAATACATCAAACCAGACGCTGCCTTAAAAACATTTTTAGCTGATTACCAAGCCAAAGGTGCAAAACAAATTGAAGGTGAAATTGGTTATGTTGATGCAAAGCTTGAGGGCGATCGCAATAAAGTTCGTTATCAACAAACCAACTTATCGCGCGTTATTGTGCAAGCACAAATGAATGTTGTTGGCGCCGATTTTGGTATCATCAGTGGCGGTGGCGTACGTGATAGTATTGCTGCAGGTGCAGTTAGTTATAAAGATATTTTAAAAGTACACCCTTTTAAAAATCGCATCGCGTATATTGATTGGCAAGGCCAAGAGCTTTGGGATTACCTTGAGACTGTAACTAGTTTCCCACCGGATTCTGGTGCTTATTTGCAATACCACAAATTAAGCTTCGAGCGTAACGATAATGCGCTGACTAAAGTGATGATCAACGGCAAAGCTTTGGATAAAAACAAAACCTATCGCATGAGCATTAATAGCTACAATGCATCTGGCGGTGACGGCTACCCGATACTGATAAATCATAAAGGATTTGTCAGCACTGACGAAACAGATGCACAGGCATTAAAACGCTTCTTTATTGAAAATAGTCCAGTCAAAGCCATTGAATTTGCTCCTAAATAATCAGAGCTTACCTCACACAGTTTAAGTATTAGCAGTGTGAGGTTTTTATTCTGAACTAACTCACTAACCAGGTTAAGGTTATTTGCCTATCACCTCTATATCATCTGCTTTGATATTCGATAAACCATAACTATGTAACCGTGACCGAGAGCCTTCACCATGTGCCTTAGGAGGGTAATATATTTCCTTCAGCTGTGAGTGTTCAATAAGTACCTCATCCAATGCAGCCCTAATTTCACTCAAGGTTTTTTCTAGACTGTTAGTAAAATTAGGCCGTTTACGAATAGTATGGCCAAGTTGTGTTAATCGGTAAAAATACTTATTAGCAAGTTCAATTAACTCATCCGGCACATCTTTGTTTTGATTAAGTGTCACGTCCGGATTCTCAACGCAAAACTCGATTAAAGCCAAGTAAAAACACAGTGGTTTGTTAGCTAAGCCAGCTTTTATCTCAGCGTTATCATTAATAGCCAAAACTTTGGCTTGCAAATCAATCACTAGTTTCACTTGCACATTAATCAGTGGAAGTTGCTCTACTTGTTCTTTTAATGCTAAGTGTTTCAGCGATGTTCGGTTAATAAGTTCAGCCCACTTAGAAAATAAAAAAGCCAATAATAACAATACAATAAAGGTATAAATATCGCTTGTATGCCACCAACGCGTCTCAATTAAAAATGTAATCGCAACTTTTTGATCACTTGTTTCAAGATACTCTATCCGACTTTCGCGGCCATTATTTGTTAATGCCAGTGAGACATCATTGATGGTATTAACTTGAATTGGCTGTTGTATCAATTGCATATTCAAACGTTTTAGATAACCAACAATAGCATCATGATTACCCGAGTGTTTCAAAAAACGATTTGATAAGTCTAACCGAGGTAAATCTAGTGCAATTCGGTTTTCAATATCAGCCATTATTAAATCGTTATGTTGCGCCTGCTGCAGATAACTAGAGAGTTTAAACGTCAATAGCGCCGCACTAAAAATAAGCAGTGTCACGCCAAACAAGCGCTTATTATTCATCACGTTGCTCTCCTAAGAATTCAGCTTTACCCGCTGAACAATGCCAGTATGGTTCAACATGATTAAAATAAGTCGACACTTGCTGCTTAGATAATTGGATTAATTGAGATTGGATAGCGCACAGCAAATCAGTGTTCTCATGCTGCATTTTAAAGTACCAACGTGTGCCTATTACATTATCGCTGATTGGAGTTATATAATTTTTAGAAAAATGCGCCTGATCTGCTTCCTTCCAAAAAGAGGCTATTAAATCAACCTGTCCATTGGCTAATAACTCCCTAAGCTCATTATGTGAACTGGCGTAAGTAATTTTTAAATTTTCAAGGTTGATCCCTAAATCTTTAAACTTTTGTTTAGGTAGTATATGCCCCGATCGGCTTGTAGGATAATCAAGTAAGCCAATCCGTTTCCCCAAAAAGTATTGCTTGTTAATTTTTGGCTTTTCTTTAGCTGAAATAAAAAACGCAGTATAACTTGGAAAGCCAACCACAGGCTGGTAGTTATAGGTCGATTCAGCTTTGAAGGCTGACATAATGTTGTTTTTTGCTAAAATTAAATCAGCAATACCTTTACCAATGAACTCAATGCTATCGGCAGTACGGTAACCCCATAAAGCGATCACTTCGCCATATTGTTTTGCTACAACGGGATCTTCACACAGGTTTTGTGTTAAAGAACGAGCGACCTTTTGCGACGAGGCATAGACAATTAATTGCGCTTGGTTTTCTGTTGCCCTCGTCTGACAACGACTAGATGTTTCAATTAAAGGCTTCAAGGTCCCCGTTGATGTAACCACACTCAGCTGGCCACTGAGCCAAACCAACAAAAAAAACAGTAACAAAACAGTAACAAAGAAGCTGTGTTGCAAAAGCAGCTGTTTAATTTTCAAAAGTTCAACAATCCAAAACGATTCATCCTTCTATTTGACCAATTTAAATTACTTATTACAACAAGTAATTTTACCCAAAACAGTTAAGCTTATGAATTAAAAGAACTATCAATGGGAAATTATGAATTTCTTTGAGTCCTTCCTATTTATCTCAAAATCAGGACAATTCGCGCCATAGAAGAGGCCGCTCTTGCCAAAGTAAGATCATTGAGGAAAACACAAATGTTACGCAAAATTACACATGGATTTAGTTATCTTTTAGTCGGCGCAGTACTTTTATCATCACAAAATGTATTGGCTTGGGGACAAAATGGCCACAGAATTGTCGGTAAAATTGCAGAAAATCACATAACAGACGCAACTAAAGCAGAGCTTAAAGCACTTTTAGAAGGGCAAAGCCTAGCGCAAATTGCTACTTGGGCTGATGAAATGCGCTCTGATCCGAGTCCTTTTTGGCAAAAAAAATCTTCTCGTTGGCATTACATTAACGCGCCAAGCAACTCATCTACATTTACTCACAACCACGATGAAAACTTAAATAAAGATAATGTAAGCAACATTCTTGAAGGGATGTATTTTGCCATCGATACACTACAAAACAAAAACAGCTCAATAGATGCCAAACGTTTTAGCTTACGCTTTCTTGTTCATTTAGTTGGCGATAGCCATCAGCCGTTTCATGCCGGACGTGCAGAAGACAGAGGTGGTAACCGTGTTAACGTTACCTTTTTTGGCCAGCCAACCAACCTGCACTCATTGTGGGACACTAAATTAATCGAAAATGAGAACCTATCATTCACTGAATTCGCGCAGTTTATTGATACTGATAATGCAGAAATAATTACCGAGTACCTAGCCAGTTCACCAGAGCAATGGGTAACAGAGTCACACAATTTAGCTGACAAACTATACAAGCTAAATAATGACGAGATTGGCTTTAGCTACATTTACGAAAATACACCGATTATTAAAACTCGCTTACAACAAGCCGGTATTCGATTAGCAGGATTATTAAATACGTTATTTGATAGTTCAGCAAAACCGTTAGCAAAGGCACTTAAGATGTCAGCTAACACAAACAAGTAATAAACCTTAACTTTCCACGGGAATCAACAAAATGAATAAGCTTCGCCTTTCGAAATTAACTGGGGCTGTGATCCTAGCCTTAGGTGTTTCTACAAGCGTAATGGCAGCAGATACCTCATCCGCTATGCGTGGTAAAATTACTACACCTTCTGGCACTGCAGCTGCAAATGTGAAAATTAAAGTTATTCACCAACCAACTGGCACTGTAAGCGAATTAACAACCAATGAAAGCGGTACCTTTATTGCCAATGGTTTACGTGTTGGCGGCCCTTACACTGTGTTTATTGATTCAGACCAATTTACCGATACCATGCTTGAAAATATATATTTAGAACTGGGCGATACATATCGTCTTAATTCTCAGCTTCAAGCAGCTAACATCGAAAAAATTGAAGTATCAGGCTATAAAATTATTCAGCAATCTGGTGGTTCAAGCAGTACATTTGGCGAAGATACAATCAGTAACATGCCAAGCTTTAACCGTGACATTAAAGATATTGCCCGTCTAAATCCTTTAGCAAGTATCAATGGTAATGGCGAGTTAACTTTTGCGGGGAGCAACCCTCGTACTAACGGTCTAACTGTTGATGGTATCGGTCAAAACGATGACTTTGGTTTAAATTTTGGTGGCTACCCGACGTCTCAACCTCCTGTTTCACTTGACGCAATAGAGCAAGTTTCAGTTGACGTATCGCCTTTTTCAGCTTCTAAAGGTAACTTTGGCGGCGGTACAATAAACGCCGTAACGAAGTCTGGTACTAATGAATTCAAATTTTCAGGTTTCTATGAAACATCTACACCTGATATGGCCGGCGATGTTCAAACAATTAACGAAGAAGATACAGATGAAGCCGGTTATAAAACTTATTCAACAAATAAAGTAAAACCTATTCAAACTGAACAACGTTTTGGTTTTAATGTCGGTGGCGCAGTTATTAAAGATGAACTATTTTACTTTGTAAACTACGCACAGTGGTCAAGTGAGCAGGATTTAGAGTATGGCTTTGAAGATTCAGGTGCAGCGAATGAATTCAATATAACCGAAGACAGCTACAATCGCTTTATTGCTATTTTAAATGACGAATATGGTTTAACCGATTCATTAGCGGGGGCACCTGAAGACACCAATAAAAATTTATTGGTTAAGCTTAGTTGGAATGCCAGTGATGAGCATCGCCTAGATTTCACGTATCAATGGCAAGATGATCAAGATGAGCGTAACTTTAGTAAGGGTGGTAATAACATTGTATTAAAATCAAATACATATGCATATGTTACTAAGTTTAATAACTTTGCCACTAAGCTTTATTCTGATTGGACTGAAGACTTTTCAACAGAGATTGGTATTGCCTATAAAGATGTAACCTCTGACAGTGTTACTCGCTCTAACTTAGGTAGCATCACCGTAGAAGAAGATGGCAGAAATGGCCCTAGTTTTAATTTTGGTACTGATAGATATCGCCATGCTAATAAATCTGAAACTGAAAACTTAACACTGACACTTGATGCAACTTATCTAATGGACGAGCACGAAATAAACTTTGGGGCTCAATATGAGTCACTTCGTTTATATAACCTCTTTGCTGAGAACTCATTAGGTACATGGAAATTCACTAGTCTTGATCAATTTGCTAACCGCGAAGTGAGTGCATACAACTTCTCATATCAAAATGCGTACACTAATAATTCAGCAGATACCGCCTATGATGCAACACGTAGTCAATTAGCTTTATATATTGAAGATACCTTTTACTTAAATGATGACTTAGAAGTGACAGCTGGGCTTCGCTATGAGCGCTTATCATCTGATGATAAACCAACTCTTAATGAAAGCTTTCTAAACACCTATGGTTATAGTAATCAAGAAAACCTAGATGGTTTAGATATTATTCTACCTCGCGTTGGCTTTAAGTATTATGCAACTGAAGCATTAACTATCAACGGTGGAATTGGTCGTTTCCAAGGTGGCATTCCAAATGTCTGGTATAACAACTCATTTCAAAAAGATGGTATTACCCTCGTTTCTGCACCAAATAGTGTAATAAACGACTACTACCAAAATAACCCAGCAGATATCACTCAGGTCCCTGATGTTATAAAAAATTCGTTAGAGAAAGGCGCTGGAAGCACCGCTTACATTGATCCTGACTTCAAGCTACCTTCAAGTATTCGTGCCCAAGTTGGCTTTGAATATGAGTTTGATTCTGAACTATTAGGAAATGGCTTTAAATGGCAGGCCGAAATTGCTTACCACAAAAAAGAAAATGAAGCTGTATGGCATAATACCTCTATCCGTCCTATCGGTTTAGCTGCTGACGGCGAGCGTGTAATTAATGAAACCATCTACAGTGGTGCATTGAAAGATAATGTTGATATTGCAATGACTAATTCAACCGACGATGGTCGCTCTGTCATTATCTCTACTGGTATTGCTAAAGAATGGGATAACGGTTTATTTGTTTCTGCAAGTTATGCTCATCAAGATGTTACTGAGTCTTCTGTTGGATCAGCGTCGCAAGCTGAAGGTAACTATAAGCATAATATTACGGCTAATCGTAATCAAGATGTGGCAGCACGTGGCTTTTATGAAGTTGAGCACAGTTTCAAAATTAACTTAGGCTACAATGCTGAGTTTATTGCCGGTTATGCGACTAAATTTAATATGTATTTTGAACGCCGTTCTGGTCGTCCATTTAGTTATACAATGAATATGTATAAAGATGCTCACTTAGGCGACACAAGTTCTTTATTTAGCAACAGTGCTTATTTGGCCTATATTCCAACGGGTGCTGATGATGCGAATGTCAATTGGGCTGATTCTGAAATGAATTGGGCACAATTAGCAGAGCGTTTAGATCGCGCAGGTATCTCTCAACGCGGCGGCATTATCGGTAAAAATACTGGAACGCAGCCTTGGGTTACCACCATGGACATCAGCATTAAACAAGAAATCCCTGGCTTTGCTAACGGCCATAGTGGCGAGCTATACCTTATGATTGATAATTTCGCTAACCTACTTAATAGCGATTGGGGTATAGAAAAACGCTTAGGCTATTCAGACCAATCAATTTATGATTTTGGTGGTCTTGATGACCAAGGACGCTATATTATTGATAATAGCTTCGGTGGCGCTGATGTAAGAAACTATAGCCAAATAACGAGCTCATCAACATGGCAAGCTAAGATTGGTATCAGCTACAAGTTCTAATTTTTAAAACTCTATGTAAAACCCGCTTTTAGCGGGTTTTTTTATGCATAAAGCACTGGGTTTCATACTTTTGTCATATTTAATGAGTAGATTGACTCATGGGTACTAAATTGCTCGAAAAACCGCAGTTTTGTTCTAAACTACTTTTATTACAAATTTATGTGCAATGTAACTTATTTGTAATGAAATAATAGGGTACAATTTAGCTGCTTGGAAAATCCGAGCAAATTAATACCAAAACTAAAAAATATTACACCTTACACGGGAAATTAATAATGAAAATTCAACTACGCAAAACAGCACTTTCACTTGCTATCGCAGCTTGTGTTGGCGTAAGTGGCGCAGCGTTTGCAAATGAAACTGCATCATCTGTAAAAGGCCAAATCACAGGTCCAAATGGCAACCCAGCCACTGGTACTCAAATTACTATTATCCACTTACCTTCTGGTTCAACAAAAACAACAACAGTAAATGAACAAGGTAACTTCTCTACAAAAGGTTTACGCGTAGGCGGCCCATATAAAATCATTGTTGATTCTGATAAATATGAAGATACTCAACTTGATGATGTTTATTTAACACTTGGTCAAACTTACCCAGTAACTGTTGCACTTCGCTCGCAACAAATGGAACAAATCGTTGTTAGTGGCGCGCCAATTAGCGCTCAATCAGGCAGCACAGGTCCAGCTGCTTATTTCACTTTAGATGATTTAGAAAACAAACCAGCTATTAACCGTGACTTAAAAGATATTATTCGCGCTGATCCACGTATCTATATCGATGAAACAAACGCTGGTGCTATCAATTGTGGCGGCGGTAACCCACGTTTTAACAGCTTAACTGTTGACGGCGTTCGTATGAACGATAACTTTGGCTTAAACTCAAGTGGTTACCCTACTGAAAGAATGCCTTTCTCGTTTGATTCAATTGCACAAGTTGCAGTAGAACTTGCACCATTTGATGTTCAATATGGTGGTTTTACTTCATGTAACATTAACGCCGTAACAAAGTCAGGTACCAACGAAATCACTGGTGGTTTCTTCTATGATTATACCAATGACTCAATGTCAGGTGACTCAATTGAAGGCGAGAAACAAGAGCTTGGTGATTACTCAGAAAAACGTTACGGCTTTAACGTAGGCCTTCCTCTTATTGAAGATAAGCTATTCTTATTCACTTCTTATGAGAAGCTTGAAGGCGCACAAATTTTTAATTATACGCCATTTGCTAACGGTCGAATTGATCAGGCAACTATTGATCGCGTTACCCAAATTGCTATCGATAAATATAATTATGACCCAGGTACTATGGTACCTAGCATGCCAGTTGAAGATGAAAAAATCTTAGTTAAGCTAGATTGGAATATTAACGAAGCTCACCGTGCAAGCTTTGTTTATAACTATAACGACGGCTTCAGCCTAGCCCAGTCAGACGCAGATTCTAGCGAAATCGCTTTATCTAATCATTTTTATGAGCGTGGTGCTGAGCTACAATCTTACGTAGCATCAGTATATTCAGATTGGACTGATAACTTTTCAACTGAAGTTCGCGTAGGTTACTCAAAACTTGATAATCGTCAAAATTCACTTGATGCAGCATCTGGTTTTGGTGAGTTTAGAATCGATACTGGTGATATTGATATTTACATGGGTCCTGATGACTCTCGCCAAGCGAACAAACTTAAGTATGATAATTTATCACTTAAATTAGGTGGTACATATTACCTTGAAGACCATGAGCTATCATTTGGCTATGAGCGTGAAGAGCTTGATGTTTTCAACTTATTTGTACAGCATAATGAAGGTGAATACCGTTTTGGTTCTATTGAAGAGTTTGAAAGCGGCTTTGTAGACAGAATTTACTATGGTAACGCTTCAAGCCAAAATCCTGATGATGCAGCGGGTGAATTCAAATATGCACTGAATACAGTGTATTTCCAAGATAAGTTTGCACTTATTGATTATGATGTAACATTTACTGCAGGTCTTCGTTATGACTGGTATACCAGTGATGATACACCAACTTATAATGCTAACTTTGAAGAACGTTATGGCTATTCAAATAGCCAAAATCTTGATGGGGTTGACTTACTTCAACCACGCTTAGGTGTTAACTGGATATATAATGATCAGTTAGAATTGCGCGGCGGTATTGGCTTATATTCAGGTGGTAACCCTAACGTATGGATTTCTAACAGCTATTCAAACGATGGTGTTCGTAATGTTCAAGTTAATCAAAGAAATATCCAAATCCTTGGTCCTGATGCAATAGCATTCAATGGCGCAGGTCAACCTGGTTACGATATTCCACAAGGCTTATATGATAAAGTAGGCCAAGGTGGTGCTGATGCTGATGTAAATGTGACGGATCCTAACTTTGAAATTCCATCAGAATGGAAATTCTCACTAGGTGGTACTTATATCACTGAAAGCGATTATGTGTTTAATGTTGACTACCTTTATACCGATAAGCAAGATTCAGCCATTGTTAAAAACTTAGCATATGAAAAAACTGGTGTAGCGCCAGATGGTCGCCCAATTTACAATGGTGGTTCAGACTTCTTGTTAACCAATGTTAAAGGCGATGATGCTTACTCGCATATTCTGTCTCTTGCAATGAACAAGTCATTTGATAATGGCATCGATTTTGCTCTTTCTTATGCATATACAGTGTCTAAAGATGTTAACCCGATGACTAGCTCTGTAGCATTTTCTAACTATCATTACGTTGCGGTGTCTGATTCTGAAAACCCAGGTGTGGCAACATCTAACTATGAAATTCCGCACCGCTTTACGATGAGTTTAGCGTATAGCCATGAGTTATTTGATGGTTACGAGACTAAGTTCAACCTATTTGGTCAAGCACAACAAACAACACCTTACTCATATGGATTTGACTCAAGATCAGGTGGTATGGGATACAACGATGCTGCTCGTCAATTATTGTATGTACCAACACTTGACGACAGCCAAGTTGTTTATGGTGCAGATTTTGATCAAGCAGCCTTTAATGAGTGGGTTGAAAGCGAAGGCCTAACTCGCGGTAAAATCAATAACCGTAACAGCATTGATGGTGATTGGTGGGTTACGTTCGATTTCAAAGTTGAGCAAGAATTTATGGGCTTTACTGATGATCAAAAAGGCTCAGCATACTTTGTTATCAAAAACATCGGTAACATGCTAAATGACGATTGGGGCGTGCTGAAAAGCGGCAGCGCATTACAAAACGCTGTAACGACTGAAATTGTTAATGGTCAATACGTTTACACCAGCTTTAATGATCCAGCAGGTGCAAGTGTAGAAACTAAGCCGTCACTTTGGGAAATGCGTGTAGGTGTTAAATACACATTCTAATTTGCTAAAGTAACTTACAAATTAAATTAATTTTAAAGCCCATCTTTTGATGGGCTTTTTGTTTTATTCATCTAATTTACTAGTTAACTTATCTAAACAACTAAGCAAGGTTTGATACTCGGCTTGAGTTAAAACATCCAACAGATTCTTCTCCCACGCTAAAGCAGCTGGGGCTAATTGCTGATACAAGCCCAACCCTTGCTCACTCAACGCTAACAAGCTGGCGCGTTTATCTGCTGGATCGATTAAACTCACTACATAGTGTTTATCTATCAATGCCTTAATAGCACGCGATACCGTGGATTTATCCATTGCTGCTTGCTCGCACAATGCTTTCGCGTTGCTTTGTCCAAACTGGGCTAAATTAAACAAAATACGCCACTGAGGAATGCTTAAATCACTTTGTTGTTGATACACGGGTGCAAACTGTTCACTCATTTTACTGGCTAAGTTAGCCAGACGATAAGGTAAAAATGTCTCTAAATCGAGAGCCATAACGGCTATGTCCTCTTAATTTACAATCATGTTTAAGTGTCCATAAATATGTACAGTGACAAAAAGCACGATGTTTGAATTTAGTCTCACTTGAGAGTATCTTACAGTAAAACATAAAGGAGTCGAGTGATGACCAGCGAATTAAAATATATGACAGGATTTGGCAATGAGTTTGAAACCGAAGCTCTGCCTGGCGCATTGCCTATTGGGCAGTTTAGCCCGCAAAAAGTAAAATACGATTTATACGCTGAACAATTTAGTACCACCGCATTTACCGCGCCGCGTGCTGATAACCGCCGCACTTGGATGTACCGTATTCGCCCATCGGTTGTCCAAGGTGATTACAGCGCAATTGATAACGGTTTAATTCGCACCGCCCCAATTACCGAAGTCCCGACTCCACCTACAATGCTTCGTTGGGATCCAATTGATATTCCAACCACACCAACCGATTTCATTGATGGTTTGATCACTATGGCTGCAAACGGCAGCGCCAATGGCCAAACAGGAATTGGCATCCATGTTTATGTAGCGAATAAATCAATGACTGATCGTTATTTTTATAATGCCGACGGCGAAATGTTATTTGTGCCGCAGCAAGGTCAGTTACTGCTGAAAACAGAATGTGGTAATTTAATGATTAAAGCGGGTGAAATCGCAGTGATCCCGCGTGGCATTAAATTCCAAGTCGTTTTGCTCTCTGATACTGCTCGTGGTTATATCTGTGAAAATTATGGTCATGCTTATGTGTTAGCTGAGCGCGGCCCAGTGGGAGCCAACGGCTACGCTAACGACCGTGATTTTCAATACCCTGTTGCTGCCTTTGAAGATAAAGAAGGTGAGTTTGAGTTGGTTGCTAAGTTCAACGGTAATATGTTCCGCTGTGATATAGGCCACTCCCCTTTAGATGTTGTAGCCTGGACGGGCAACAGTGCACCCTATAAATATGATTTAGCACGTTTTAATGTAATGAATACAGTGAGCTTTGATCATCCGGATCCGTCTATTTTCACAGTACTGACATCCCCATCAGGCACAGAAGGCGTTGCTAATATTGATTTTGCAATTTTTCCTCCACGCTGGATGGTGGCAGAAAACACTTTTCGCCCACCCTATTATCACCGCAATATTATGAGTGAATTTATGGGCTTAATTGAAGGCGTGTACGACGCCAAAGAGCACGGTTTTGTACCAGGAGGCATGAGTTTACATAATTGTATGTCACCGCATGGCCCAGAAGCTGATGTATTTGAAAAGGCCTCTAACGCAGAGCTTGAACCGCAACGCTACGAAAATACCCTCGCGTTTATGTTTGAATCACGTTACGTTATTTCACCAACAAAATACGCATTAGAAGGCAAAGAGCGCCAACCTAACTACACTGACTGCTGGCGTACTATTAAAAAACACTACAGTGGCCCACAAGGATAATTGAACCATGAAACTTTATACATATTTTCGTTCATCTGCCGCATATCGCGTGCGTATTGCGCTTAATTTAAAAAATATTCAGCATGAGTTAGTAACTGTTAACTTACTAAAATCTGAGCAACAAGCACCTGAATACCTAGATAAAAACCCGCAAGGGTTATTACCTGCGCTGGAAACCAATGACGGTGTACTCGCACAATCGATGGCAATTTTAGAATACCTTGAAGAAACACACCCCGACACACCACTATTATTTGGTGATGCCTGGCAAAAAGCCCAGATCCGTAATTTATGTTATGCCATTGCCTGCGATATTCATCCTATTGATAACCTACGGGTACTGAAATATTTAAGCGGTGAACTTGGTGCTGACGATGCAATCAAAAATACCTGGTATCGTCATTGGGTAGAGGTTGGTTTTGAAAAAATTGAACAGCTACTTGATCATACAAATGAATATTGTGTGGGTGATAAACCTAGCCTTGCTGATGTGTGTTTAGTGCCGCAAGTATTTAATGCTTATCGTTTTAACGTTGATATGACTGCGTATCCGAAAATAGCAGCCATTTATGAACGTTGTAACAAGCTTGATGCATTTATTGATGCTGCACCACAAAACCAACCGGATGCAGCCTGATATTTTTTAATTACCCAACGCACTGTGTAGCACGGTTACGTGCTCTATCAGATCTAAGCCCAGATCGGTTAAGTAACCGCCATCTGGGCTATCTATAATACCTTTATCAAACAATCGTTGTGCTGCGCTTAATAAGCTTTCATCAGCATCGCTATGTAACTTAATACCTTGCATTTTACTGGTTAATGGAAATTTTGCTAACAGTGTAAATTCGTCAATCATCGTTTGTTTAAATTGCATGTGCTCACCTTGTCTTTAGAAAATTATTTTTGTGGATTTTACCCTAACACATTTTATGGCCAAGTCACCCTAAAACCCTAAGTGGGCTGGTTTAAACGCATTTAATTGCAACTGAAACTAGTATTTTGGGATAACTTAGGTATAAGCTTAGTGTAGTTATTTTTTAATGCAAAGGCTAAATATGCGAATTATAACGATTATAGGCATCTGTTTTATCAGTGTAATTTACTCGGCTAATAGTTTCAGTAATAATCAAAAACCAGCCTTGTTTCTTGACGCAAAAAATATAGTTAGCGAGCAACAACTCTGTTGGTTTGAAGATCAACGCTACAGCGAAGGTGCGATTATTATAATGGCTAATGTGCGGGTGATTTGTGCAGCAAAAAACCCTCATCACAATAATAGCGCGTTAAATTGGTTAATGCTCAACGAGCAAAATGAAATTATTTACCCAACCGCTCCTAAAACAATTCGCGTTAATTAATAGAATTGGTATCAACGCACAGTTACGTTACAATAGCAGCGACTTTTATCAAGCAATAGTGAATTATGAATCAGCAAGCAAACAACCCGTTACATGGCATTACACTCGAACAAATAGTAGTAAAACTCGAGCAAACACTTGGCTGGAAAGCGATGGGTGAGCATGTTGATATTCGCTGTTTTAAATCAGACCCAAGTGTAAAATCGAGCCTAAAATTTTTACGTAAAACACCTTGGGCTCGTACCAAGGTCGAGCAGTTATACCTCGATAACTGTGTCGATGCACAACCGCAAAACAGTGGCTTTGTGTGGCCTAGTATTAAAAAGAAGTAACAGCCATTGCGCGTTATAGCTTATAACGCGCAACAAGTTCAGTTACTCGACCTGCTCTGCACAGATCACCTCCAGTGATTGCGGAGTAATTTCAATGATCAATTTATCAGCACTTTTAACTTCACCATCAAGTACATATTTTATTTCCTGAGTCGCCGATATTGCAACGCGGCGCGCATTGGTATGATGTGAATTAATCGCAAAATGTGCTTGGGTAATACTGCTAAATACCAGCTCAGCAATACTTAATACATTGGCTGATGCGTCTTGGTTTGGAGTAAGCCAATTAACATCGAGCAAGCCATCATAGTGATCAGGCTGTCCCCCACCTTGCGCTAGTAAAGTAGTAAAAGGTGCAGCATTAGCGACAATTAAACTATTGGTATGTATTTGCTGCGGCTCGTTATCATCTAGCTGTACTGTGAAATCTTGGGCTTTTTGTTCGCCTAAAGCTTGCCAGAAGCCCTGTAAATATGCGAACTGACCAAGCTCGTTTTTAGTATCCCGATCGGCTTTTTCAATCATGTGTTGTTCAAAGCCAATCCCTGCTAACAGCAGCATTAACTCACCATTGCAATATGCTGTATCCATTTGCTTGGTTTGCCCTTCAATAATCAAATCACATGCTACTTCCACAGGGATCAACTTTGACTTAATTCCCATTAAAACATGTGCTAGAGCATTGGCCGTGCCAAATGGGATAATACCTAATTTACAGTCTGTGTTTACCAAAACACTTGCCACTTCTGCCACTGTGCCATCGCCTCCGCAGGCGATGATCATATCTGGCTTATCAGCTATCGCTTGTTTGGCCAACACAATCCCATTTTTCTCGACTGATGTGATCATCACTTTTAAGTTATAATAAGCAGATAAACGCGCAACAATTAAATGCTCTTTTTGCTGCCATAACTTAGTGCCGGAAACTGGATTAGCAATTAATACCGCTTTATTTTTGATTAATAACTCACCCTTTCTATGGCGTTTAACTATTTGACGTAGTTGGTGTTTATTTAAATTAGCGGTTTCGCGTGTTTCTTTTATTTGCGCAAGCACTTGATGTACATCAGCCTCCTTATTTTGACTGAGTAAATAAGCCGCCATCACAAACACCGATCGACCACGACCCAACGCACAATGCACCACCACTCGACGATTATCTTTAATATGATGGGCAATCCAGTTAATCGCTTGATTAAGCTGCGAACGTGTTGGGACTCGATGATCAAGCACAGGGATATTTAAATAGTTTATGTTTTCTTGTGTTGATGACCATTCAAGTCCATCAAATTCACAGGTTACATCTAAAATCGCGGTAATACCGTTATCTTTTAAAGTATCTATATCTGAAGGGAATAACCGACAGGCTAAAAATAAGTGTTCGTTAATTTGTTGTAATGGCGGTACTTTATCGTGCTTTCGGCTCCACGCGTTATAAACTTGTGCCCCCAATAAAAAAGGTATGAAAGCCCAACGAATGTAAAACGGGATAACACCGTTTTCTCGTTTACGAAAAATTTTTGCAATATTAAAAAAATAGGCACCGCTTACCAGTAATAAAGATAAAGCCGTCCAATAGAATAGCAGCGAAAAATAGCTAGGACTAACCTGCCACCCCATAATGATAAATACAATTGCCAATAATAAGTAACTTATTGCGGCCCACATAAACGCTCCTTTTGTCGTTAGTTATACCCAAATAGAAATGCAATCTATGCGCCACTAATAAAATTTCACAGAAATAAATATTCATATATATTTCATAGCATTAAGATATCAACTGATTAGTTTAGTGATACTTGCTGTGTTTACATACGTTATTTTTACACACCTTTGCAGCTAACTTACACAGTTGAAAGTATAGATTATTAAATAACTTAGACCATAAAAAAGCCTAGGTTATAAATAACCTAGGCTTTTTATAAAAACATATCGTTTAACTTTACACGTCGATTTTGGTTAACCAGCCATGGGGGTCTGGTGCTTTACCCCATTGAATATCGTTAAGGGCTTGGCGCAAACGCATTGTCGTTGGCCCTGCTTCACCACTGCCCACTTTGTATTCTTTATCATTATGAATAAAAGTACCCACTGGGGTTAATACCGCAGCAGTGCCAGATAAAGCAGCTTCAGTACCCGGTTTTGCAGCACGCTCAAGTAATTCAGTGACTGTAAAATTGCGCTCGGATACTGTCATACCTAAATCTTTAGCGATGGTTAAAATACTGCTGCGCGTCACGCCATGTAAAAAGGTGCTGTCTAGCGCTTTAGTAATAATTTCATTACCATCAATTAAAATAAAGTTTGCGGCACCAGTTTCTTGTACATCACCGCCTGGACAGAATAGAATTTGGTCGGCTTGATGTTGCAAGCGTGCTGCCGTAATGGGTGCTAATGCGCTAGCGTAGTTACCACCGCTTTTGATCATACCCATGTGTGGGGCACAGCGCATACCATCTTCTTCTAACAATACTCGCAGCGCAGTCGCGCCACCAGCAAAGTAATCACCAACAGGTGATAATAGCACATACAATAATGAACTTAATGACGGCACAGCCGCTTTACCAATTGCAGCTTCAGTACCGATATGAGTTGGACGAATATACATAGAGCCCGGTGGTAACGGCGTTTCATCAGCATATTGGCGAACAATATCAATGATCATTTTTTCAAGCATGGCTCCATCAACTTCAGGTAAACTTAATAAATGCGAGCTTTGTTTCATGCGGGCAATGTTAGCGTCCATACGGAAAATATAAACTGAGCCGTCTTCATGGCGAAATGCTTTTAACCCCTCAAAACATGTACTTGAATAGTGAAGAACATGTGCACCAGCATGAAGTTCAATTTTATCTGACGGAACAACAGAGCTTTCGCTCCAAGCGTTATCAGTAAAACGTGCTTGAATCATCTGCGGCATAAATACGGTACCGAATGCGGCCATTTTAATCTCTCTTATGTGGTCTACTTTTACCCCATTGTATGACATTCATGCACCGTTTAACCATAACTAAAACAAGGCATTTATTGTAAGCAACGGGATTTTTTTGCAATTTGGTAAAATTTCAATTTTGTCAGCCATATTGTTTTGCTTAAAAGAGTCATTAATCACTTCAAAACTTCGATTGTAAAACCTTGCTACCAAATAGCCGACGGAGCTTCTCAACTTGATAAGCCGTATTTTGCTGCTAGGCTAACTGGTGGAAAAGCATGAAAATAATAGTAAGCACCCATCATTTAGTTGGTTTTTTGCATCCAATTTACATCCTGAAACGTTTACCAACTGACAATAAAAATAGGAACTTTATGGAAACCGACGAATTATTACCCCTACTAAGTGCAACCGCACAGGGCAATAAACAGGCATTTGCTAAATTGTATAATGCCACAAGTGCAAAGCTGTTTGCGATCAGCTTAAAAATGTTAAGCAATCGTGCACATGCTGAAGAAGCGCTACAAGATGCATTTGTGAAAATTTGGCACAATGCATCTGATTATCAAGTAACTAAAGGCACTGTCATCAGCTGGATGATCAGCATTGTTCGTTATCGTAGCTTAGACTCTTTGCGCTATCATAAAGTCCGTAAAGAGCAAGCGCTAGATGACGACTCAGCAATCTCAGATGATTTAACTGACTCACCTTTAGCTATTGATTACGAAGATAAAAGTAAACTCGTTGATTGTATAGAGCAACTAGATGAACAGCAAAAACAGGCGATCCACTTAGCCTACTACAAAGGCTTGACTCACAGTGAGTTAGTTGATCATATTGATACTCCGCTTGGCACAGTAAAAAGCTGGATCAGACGCGGCCTGCAACAGTTGCAAAGGTGCTTAACGTTATGAATTATGACAATCAAAAACTCATCGATATGTTGGCGGCTGAATACGTGTTAGGAACATTAAAAGGCTCTGCTCGCAAACGCTTTCAACGTTTGATGCTCTCATCAAATCGTGTTCGAGAGGCGACCTGGATGTGGGAGCAACATTTAAATAATTTAGCCAGCTCAATTAAATCTGTGCCGCCAGATAACCATGTTTGGGAAGCAATTTCACAACGTATTGACCCACAGCAAGTAGTATCGAACAATGTTATTCAACCTAAAACTGGTATTTGGCAAGCGTGGTCGTTAATTGCTACCGCAGCCTGTGTAGTATTAGCTTTGATTATTTGGCAGCCACAAACGCCTGTAGGGCAAAACACTCAGCAAATTGCACTGTTTAAAGATGCCAGCGAAAAACCATTATGGTTTATTGATATCAACGAGCAAGGCTTATCAATAAAAGCCAGCGAGCAGCTTACGGCAAGGACGGATAAAGATTATGAGCTGTGGATGATTTTAAAAGGGCAAGATATACCAATATCATTAGGGCTACTTCCTAAAGATGGCGTTAAATCAATATTGAAAGACGCACGTTTTAACGCGCAAGATATTGCCCTGTTAGCAATTAGTATAGAGCCAATAGGTGGCTCACCAAACGGCTTACCTAGCGAAGTACTTTACACTACTGAATTAATTTTATTGTAGTAAAACAATAAAAGATAGTTGAAAACCAGCGCAAGCTGGTTTTTTATTGCTTTAAAATCAAAACAATACAAATAAAAAGACATTTTATTAACTTTATTTACGTTTCTTTGCATCTAATTACGACCACCATGCGTTATTAACTATGACCACTATTTATTAAAACTAAAGGACAAAGTCATGAAAGCTTTAACTCCGTCAATATTAGCAGTTGTAGTATGCAGTACCTTAGTAAGCGCCCCATCAGAGGCGTCAAGTCACCGTGAAGCTCCAAATATCAGTCGTTTCCCGACTTTAGATTCAACAGATTTTTATGCATTTAACAGTTATGAACAAGGCCGTGGTGATTATGTCACCCTGATTGCAAACTATATTCCACTGCAAGATGGCTATGGTGGACCTAACTATTTTGCCATGGATCCTGATGCAACCTACAGCATCCATATTGATAACGATGGCGATGCGATTGAAGATATTAGTTTCGCCTTTAACTTCAAAAGTATGCTGCCTAATGACAATCAAGGCGTTGCATTAACCGTTGGCCCTGAAGGCAACCAACGTACTGTTGCTGTACCACTTAAAAATGTTGGTGGTGTTGCAGCTGGCAATAATGCCGCAGTTAACTTTAGCGAATCATACACTATGACGATGATCGCAGGTGATCAGCGTACAGGTAGCAAAACCATGCTAACTAATACCATGACCAGCAGTAATGAATTCCACAAGCCACTTGATTATATTGGCGATAAAACGTTTTCATCAATGGATGGCTATAAAAGCTACGCAGCGCAATTTGTATATCAAGTAGCGATCCCGGGCTGTGACGGTATGGCAAAAGTATTTGTTGGCCAACGTAAAGATCCATTCGTGGTGAACCTAGGCAAAACCTTTGACTTAGTGAACTATGTGCCGGTAGAAGGCGACAGTGCGCCGGGCGCAGGTGATGGCGAGGGCTTCCCTGGAGGCATTACACAATCGGCAGATAATGATGACTTAGCAGATAAAAATGTGACCGCAATTGCTATTGAAGTACCTAAAAGCTGTGTAGTTGGTAATGGCAATGGCACTATTGGCACATGGACTACAGCTAGCTTACCACAGGCGCGTATTTTAAACCCAAATGCTAAATTTGCGAACAATGCGGTAAACGGTGGTGCGCTTACTCAAGTATCTCGTTTAGGTAATCCACTTGTTAATGAGCTGGTAATTGGTTTAAAAGACAAAGATACCTTCTCAAGTTCACAGCCTAAAGACGATGGTCAATTTATTGATTATGTTACCCACCCATCTTTACCAGAGCTATTAAATATTCTGTTCAAAGATGCGGTTAACACCACCTTAGGGGCAAATCTAGCGACCCTTGCACCAACGAATTTTCCACGTAATGACTTAGTAACTGCATTTTTAACTGGTTTCCCAGGCGTTAATCAATTGGCCACTGTTACAGGCGCTGAAATGCTGCGTCTAAATACCAATATCGCTGCAAAAGCACAAGCAGATCAATCAGCATTCGGTGTTGCTGGCGATGATTTAGCGGGTTTCCCAAATGGCCGTCGTCCTGGTGATGATGTAGTTGATATTGCGCTACGTGTGGTAATGGGTCGCTTATGCTATCCAATTCCAGTAAATGGTACAAATACTGATTTAGGCCTGTGCACATCTGATGATGCCAGTGTAGGTAACGTACCATTTACTGATGGTGCACCAGTGAACGCTACGATGATGGATGCAAGCTTCCCATATCTAGCAACTCCACTTGCAGGGTCTAAATAAGGAGAACACTCATGCAACATTTTAAATTATCACATCTTGGGTTATTGCTTGCTGCGCTTACACTCAGCGGCTGTAGCAATGATGACGACCATAACACCGTCGAGATACCACCGATGGTAAATAAAGCACCCATAGCAACAGCTGATATGGTAACCACACAAACCGAAGTTGTAATTGAAGACATGCTACAAGGTTCTGATCCTGAAGGAGATACTCTTACCTTCAGTCTGGTTACTGAGCCAATGCTAGGCATGGTAGTGGTTAATAGTGATGGTAGTTACACCTATACGCCGAACCTTGAAACGACTGGCTCTGATAGCTTTACCTTTGCAGTCAGTGATGGGGTAAACAGCCAAGTTACCGCAATGGTTGATATCACTATTGAAGCACTTGAAGTCGATTTTGCACAACTAGGCCGTGCAGCATTTAACCAAGCGGCTACCGATAAGCCACTGAGTGTGAACGGCCGTACATTCACAAATGCGGATGAAAATGCCACATTTGACGATTTGTTAGGTAACAACTAAATCACACAATAAAACTTGCAGGCCATGGATGGCCTTTTTAAGGAGAATGCTATGATCACCCGTGCTTTTACTTACCTTTGTTTATTGATCTCTGTTAATGCAGGGGCTGAACCTTATACGCCAGCAGATGACGAGATCATCGCAAAAGCCCGCACAATAAATACCGCACACCTTAATCAAGACGAATTAATGACGTTACTGATAAATAGCCAACAAGTAGGTCAAACTGAGCTTCGCCAAGGCTTATTAAAAAACCAGTTACAGCAGCGCTATGCGCAATCTCCCACACCACAAATTGGCTACATGTATGCACGCGTTTTACAACGTGAACATCAATTTTCAGCAGCCTTAGCAATCACCGATGCAGTACTAAAACGCGATCCTAACCATGTTAACACCCATCTATTACGCGCCAATATGCTAATGGTTCAAGGTGACTTTAAAGCCGCCAAACAACAATGCTTAAAACTCTTGGCTCTAACAGCAATGGATGTAATTAATACCTGTACATTTGATGTACTAAGCCAAGACGGTCAATTAGCACAAAGTTATCAAAGTTTAGCAAACAGTATTACAAGTAATAAACAAAGCGATAATACCCGCCATGTATTGGCTGAAATGGCACTGAGACTCAATAAACCCGATGAAGCGCTCGCTCATATCCAGTCATTGCCATTAAAAACAGCCCCCGTCAGCCTTGTAGTGTTATGGGCAGATATTTATTTAGCGCAAGGGAATTATCAAAAAGTGCTTAACACTTTGCCCGCACTGGTAAATGAAAAACAAAATTTAGAGGATGCCTTGTTGCTGCGCTTAGCAATTGCAGAGCAACACTACAACGATACCTCGCTGACGCAATGGCAAAATTTAATGGCGCAAAGAGTCGCGCTGCGTGAATTACGCCAAGACAGTTTCCATGCCAGTGATTTAGCTCACTATTATTTAGACATCAATAAACAGCCAGAAAAAGCCCTATACTGGGCAAAAATAAATTGGCAACAAGCCAAGCTTGATGCCGATCAGCAACTACTTACACGTGCACAAGGAGCCTCTTTATGAACGCATTTGTAACTGCGTTTTTTTGTAACCTGTGTTTATTTTTCATGTTGCAAGGAACAGCTCAAGCACACCAATTAAGTACCAGCTATATTAATTTAAACGCAATTGATGACAGCCATTTTACAGGTAGTTGGCAAATCAACGTTGCCGATTTAGAGCAACAGGTGGCGTTTGATTTAAACCAAGATGGGGCTATCGCATGGCATGAGATCAGTGCAAAACATAGCGCCATAAGTGATTTTGTCCTGACCTCACTGACGGTAACATCAGCGGACGAGCAAGTATGTACGCTTACCAGCGACGCTCCGTTGCAGCTTGATAGTCATTTTAATCAACCCTATGTAGTTGTTAAATTGCAATTATCCTGCCCAGCTCTGGACACGAACCACAGCGCCATAGCATTTCATTATCAGGCATTTTTCGATACTGATGCCAATCATAAAGCAATTGTCACTATCAATGAACAAACTCGCGTGATGAGTAAAAATAATGCCCTTCAAACTTTTGATTTTACTAAAAGCAATTACCTCACCACTTTTAATCAATATGTTTACCAAGGAGTGCTGCATATTTGGCTCGGACTTGACCATATCTTATTTTTAATTGCATTGTTGCTTACCAGTGTATTAGTAAAAAAATCAGCAAAATGGCAAGGTGTAGAATCAAAAGTCACGATCTTCAAACACACCGCATGGATAGTTACCGCATTTACTTTGGCGCATTCAATCACTCTGACCGCCACTGCAATGCAATTAGTTACACCTAACAGTCGCTGGGTAGAATTGGGAATCGCTATATCGGTGTTGTTTGCAGCTCTTAACAATATTTGGCCATTAGTTGTGCGTTTAGGTTGGGTCACATTCGCCTTTGGTTTATTGCATGGCATGGGCTTTGCGAGTGTATTAGGTGAATTAGGGCTATCCAGTGACTATCAATTACTCAGCGTGCTAGCATTTAATTTAGGTGTAGAGATAGGCCAACTGGCTATATTAGCAGTTACATTACCAGTCCTTATTTGGGCAAGAAACTATCACTGGTATCAAAAATGGGTGATGCCTGCAGGCTCACTCGCCATCGCAATAATCGCGGTACAGTGGTCAATGGAGCGGATTTGAGGTTATTGATTTATAGCTGAAATCAACAGATTAATTGTAAAATTCAATGTGTAAGTTGCTATCATTGAATCCTTATAGGATCATCTCTATGTACAAAACGTTGAGATATTAAACAATGGCCCTAGGAGTAAGGGAAATATATGCAGTGGTTAAAACCAATGCCATTGGTTGGGCACTTTATAACGCTTGAGGTGTTAAGCTTACATCATATTGATGAATTAAAACATGCGGTGCTTGATGGAGAGTCTTGGAAATTATGGTATGCCAATGTTCCTTCGCCAGAACAAATGCACAGTTATGTTGAACGGGCAATTATTGAAGCCAAAAACGGCAATAGCGCCTTCGCCGTAAGGTGTAATAGTAGCCATAAAATAGTTGGCACAACTCGATTCTATAACGTAGACGCACAGCATAAGCGCGCATTACTAGGCTACACATGGTATGCCAAGGCTGTACGAAGAAGTCCTGTAAATACTGAATGTAAACTTTTGATGTTGAAGTATTTATTTGATACTCACAATGCCATTGCAGTTGAGTTTAGAACACACTTTTTTAATCAACAGTCGCGAAAGGCAATTGCAAGGCTAGGCGCTAAACAAGATGGTATTTTACGCAGCCATCAAATAACAAGAGATGGATCGATTCGCGATACTGTTGTTTATTCAATTATTGCATCAGAGTGGCCAGCCGTGAAGAATCATTTACTGAACAAACTAAAATATACTTAACTTATAAATTTAAGGTATTACGCTTTAAGCCCCAAAATAACGCAGCAAAGAGGATTAAACGACACCTCTTTGCGCTTAAGGCCTCGGCTCTAATTAGAACGGTATGAGCAACACCCGCATTGCCGGGCGAAGCGCTAATAATAGCGTGGCTTTATCAACATGTGGATTCAGGGTTTTACGTATGGTAATCCCATTTATCATTGCAAACATCACTTCGATACGACTTTCAAGTTCAGTTGCACTAAGGTCTTTTATCAAACTGCGTTCACTCAATAAAAGATTTCGCATTTTCTCTCTGGCGTAACAATCAGACTTTCGCAACTGCTCTGCCACTTTATCGTTGCGCGCAGCTTCAGCGAACATCTCTAAATCCAGTGCACCTTGGTTTACATCAGTATGATGATCCACTGCGTGATCTAAACCATCGAGTAAAATCGTTACTAAGTCACCAGGTTGATCTTCATACTCCTGAAAAATAGAGAACAGTTTTTCCATATCCTGTTCTATAATCGATTCAATGATCGCTTCTTTACTGGCAAAGTAATTGTAAATATGTCCTGCGCTCATCCCTGCGGTCTTTGAGATCTCGGCCATTCCTGCGCCATGATAGCCTTTTCGTCTAAAACAATCGGCCGCAGCACTAAGCACTTGCTCACGGCGTGCTTGCACAAGTGCAGGGTCGGTTTGTCTCTTAGATTTTTCTTTCATAGTAACTCCGAAAAGCACTGCTTTTCTTTAACCTAATAATTATCACTAGCTTATATGCCCTTTGACATCAACTTTGTCGGTTACCACAAAGAACTTAATAAACTAGTGATAAACTATACAATGGCGCAGCCTAATGGCTATTCACTCTGTTGAGCCGATCGTTGCCAACCGCCTCCAACCGCTTTATACAAACTAATTTGGCTCGTAATATAGGCTTTTTTACCGCTAATGAGTTGTTGCCCAGCACTGTACCAATTACGTTGTGCATCCAGCACTTGTAAATAGCTATCGGCGCCTTTTTCGAAGCGAGCTTCAGAGAGTGTAAACGACACTTGATTACTATTATACAGATCTTCAAGCGCACTTAGCTGCTGCATATAGCCTTCCCTATCGGCAAGCGCATCAGAGACTTCTTTAAATGCCTGTTGAATCGTTTGTTCATAGGTGGTTAGCGCAATCTGTTGCTGAGTTTGCGCAACATCTAAGTTTGCTTGATTACGACCCATATTAAATATCGGTATCGTGATCGATGGCATAAAGCTCCAAGTGCCAGTGCCACTTGAAAACAAATTATCTAGATCACTCGACGCACTCCCGGCATTAGCCGTTAAGCTAATACTTGGAAAAAATGCCGCCTTTGCAACACCGATATTAGCGTTAGCAGCTAATAACTGAAACTCTGCTGCTTTAATATCAGGACGTTGTTCAAGTAACTCGGATGGTAAGCCTACAGGCACGGTCGGGAAATTTAGTACTTCATCTAAACTCTCAACAGGTAGCAACTGCGCTGAAACCGGCTGACCTACTAATAAATCAAGGGCATTTTTATCACGCTTTAACAAGCGCTGATAGTTAGCAATATCAACTTTTGCGGTGGCTACAGTGCTCTCAATTTGTGCCAACGTTAACTTTGATGCCGCGCCAAGTGCATAGCTTTTTTCGGTTAACGCCAGTGATGCCTGCTGACTTTTTAGGGTTTGCGTAGCAAGCGCTAACTGCTCTTTATCAGCAGCGTAATTTAGCCACGCACTTACCAACTCAGAAATTAAGCTAATTTTTACACTCGTTTGAGTTTGCTCTGACGCGTACAAAGTTTGCAGAGCTTGATCAGATTGATTACGAATTTTGCCCCATATATCGAGCTCATACGCGGTCATTCCCACGGTAGCTTTGTAGCTCTCGCTAATTTGTGCATTACCGGTTGACGTTAAGTCTCCCGGTAAGCGCTGACGCGTGCCCGACGCAGCAAAATCGATTGACGGATATAAGGCAGAGTCTTCTATTTGATAAAGCGCACGAACTTGCTGCACATTAAGTGCGGCAAGTTTAAGGTCTTTATTATGAACTAATGTTTGCTCAATCAAGTGTTGCAGTTTTTCATTCGCAAAAAACTGCTGCCATCTTAAATCAGCTGTATTACCTTGCTCACTCTGTATTGCGTAGCTATCAGGCACCGGCAACACGATATCTTCACGCGGAGGTGCCATTTGGCAAGCACTGAGCACAAATACGCTTAGACTCGCTAAGCTTAACGTTTTGAATGTCATTATGATTGCTCCTGTGACGTTGTTTTAGTTTTGCCTGAGAATGCTCTGCGAACTAAAACAAAAAATAAAGGTACAAAAATAACAACCAGTGACGAGGCGGCAAGTGTTCCACCAATAATTGAAATACCTAATGCATTTTGTGCACCTGAGCCTGCACTTGAGGCGATAGCTAACGGAAGCACACCACACACAAATGCCATTGAAGTCATTAAAATAGGACGTAAGCGAAGTCGCACAGCCGCAATGGCCGAGTCTACTACACTCAAGCCTTCATCCATTTTATGAATCGCAAACTCAACGATTAAAATGGCATTTTTTGACGCTAATCCTATGGTGGTTAATAAACCCACTTGTAAGTAAATATCGTTTGATAAATTACCCATAAAGGCGGCCATAATCGCACCAAAAATACCCAGTGGCACAATCATCATTACTGCAAATGGTACTGACCAACTTTCATAAAGCGCAGCTAAACATAAAAATACAAATAACAGTGATAATCCATATAACAACGGCGCTTGACCGCCACTTGATCGCTCTTGATATGAAATACCGGTCCATTCAGAAGCAATACCTTGTGGTAACTGCTTAACTAAACGCTCCATTTCATCCATGGCTTGACCTGTACTGTAGCCTGGTGCTGCACTGCCTTGAATTTCCATTGCTGAAAAGCCGTTATACCGCTCCAAACGAGGCGAACCATAAGACCAGTAAGAACTAGCAAATGCTGAAAATGGCACCATATCGCCGTTTGTATTACGCACATACCATTTATTTAAGTCCTCAGGCACCATTCGCGCATCGGCTTGACCTTGCAGGTATACTTTTTTAACGCGACCACGGTCGATAAAGTCATTCACATAACTACTACCCCACGCCGTCGAAAGTGTACTATTAATATTACCTTGCGACACACCCAGCGCTTCTGCTTTTGCAAGGTCAATATCCAGCTGTAACTCAGGCATATCTTCTTGCCCATTAGGGCGAACGCCTGCAAGTATTGGACTTTGACTCGCCATACCTAATAACTGATTACGCGCTTTTAATAGCTCATCATGGCCTAAACCAACACGGTCTTGTAAAAACATATTAAAACCATTTGCGGTACCGAGTTCAACAATCGCTGGAGGTGGAAAAGCAAATACAAATGCCTCTTTAATCGTTGAAAAATACCCCATGCCTTTTCCTGCAACGGCTCCCACTGATAGGTCGTCACGTTGGCGCTCATCCCAGTGCTTTAAGCTAACAAAACCAATTGCTGAGTTTTGCCCAGAGCCTGCAAAACTAAAACCCGTTACCGTAAAAATTGAACTAACAGCTTCAGATTGATCTTCTAAATAGTGGTTTTCAACTTTTTTAACCACTTCAAGCGTTTGCTCTGTAGTAGAGCCTGCAGGAAGCATTACTTGGTTAAACAAAATACCTTGGTCTTCATCAGGTAAAAATGCAGTTGGTAAGCTTGAAAAAATAGCCACCATGCCAGCTACAATTAATGCATAGCTTAGTAAGTAACGCTTGGAATGTTTAATCATACGACCAACAAAACCTTGCGCACCTTTATTGGTTTTATCAAAACCACGATTAAAGCCTGAGAAAAAACGACCAATAATGCTACCATCAGTATGTACATGACTAGGCTTTAATAACGTAGCACACAGTGCGGGAGTTAAAATAAGCGCAACCAGTACCGACAGCCCCATCGCCGACACTAAGGTAATAGAGAACTGACGATAAATAACCCCAGTAGAGCCACTAAAGAATGCCATCGGAATAAATACAGCCGACAGAACCATAGCAATACCTACCAGTGCCCCTTTAATTTCATCCATCGATTTTCGCGTTGCTTCAACCGCAGAAAGCTTTTCTTCGGTCATTAAACGTTCAACGTTTTCTACAACAACAATCGCATCATCTACGAGTAAACCAATAGCCAATACCATCGCAAACATCGTGAGGGTATTAATTGAATACCCGAAAGTAAATAGAATACCAAACGTACCTAACAATACGACAGGTACCGCAATGGTTGGGATAATAGTTGCTCTGAAGTTTTGTAAAAATAAGTACATTACAACAAATACCAAAACAACCGCTTCTATTAGGGTGTGCACTACTTTTTCGATTGATAATGCAACAAAAGGAGTGGTGTCATAAGGAACAACCGCCTCTAAGCCCTGTGGAAAAAATGGTTTAAGTTCTTCAAGTGCATCTTTTACACCTTGCGCTGTATCCAAGGCGTTCGCTCCACTGGCTAGCTTCACGCCTAAACCAGATGCTGGTTTGCCGTTGAAGCGCGCAACCACGCCGTAGTTTTCACCACCAAGCTCTACTTTTGCGACATCGACTAAGCGAACTACAGAGCCATCACTGTTGGTTTTAACTAAAATATCTTCAAACTGCTTAGGTGTTTGTAATCGACTTTGCGCGGTAACGGTCGCATTAAGCTGTTGACCTGCTATCGCCGGCATTCCACCAAGTTGACCTGCAGATACCTGTGCATTTTGCGCTTTTATCGCCGCAGATATATCCGCTGGTGTTAGTTTATAGCTTTGTAACTTAGCCGGATCGAGCCAAATACGCATTGCATATTGAGAGCCAAACAATTGTACTTCGCCCACCCCATCAACACGCGCTACAATATCTTGCACGTTTGATGACACATAATCACCAATGTCAATATTGGTCATGCTACCATCTTGCGACACAAAACCCACTACCAGTAAAAAGCTAGATGATGACTTAGCAACAACAACACCTTGGCGTTGTACTTCTTCAGGTAACAACGGCGTAGCTGTTGCTAGCTTATTTTGTACTTGTACTTGTGCAATATCAGGGTCAGTTTCTGCATCAAACGTCAGTGTCAGTGTTGCTGTACCACTGGATTCAGAAGTTGATGACATATACAACAAGCCATCTAAACCTTTCATTTTTTGTTCAATAACTTGGGTTACTGAATCTTCAAGTGTGCGTGCTGACGCACCAGGATAACTTGCGCTAATAGTAATGGCTGGCGGCGCAATTGAAGGATACTGCGCTACAGGCAAGCTCCTTATTGCAAGTATTCCAGCCAACATAACAACAATGGCCAGAACCCATGCAAAAATTGGCCTATCGATAAAAAATCTCGACATTAAAATACTCCGTTATTGAGTTTTAGTAGCTGACTCGGCAGGCACTGCATTAACAGGTGCGCCCGGTGCTATTTTTTGTAAACCTTCAACAATTAGTTGATCGCCGTCGTTCAAGCCACTTGTCACTAACCAGTTAGCACCTACTGTACGGTCAGTTTTTAATACTCGCGCTTCAACAGTATTATCTTTACTCACCACCATAGCTGTAGGCTCACCTTTGCTATTACGACTAACACCGCGTTGCGGCACTAAAATAGCATTAGACTTAACACCTTCAACAACCACAGCTCTGACGTACATACCTGGTAATAGTAGCTTTTCAGGGTTTGGAAATTTGGCGCGTAACGTTACTGAGCCAGTACCTGGATCTACAGTTACTTCAGAAAACTGCAAAGTGCCAGTGTGCGGATACACAGAGCCATCTTCCATAGTGAGTTCAACCTTTGATTGCGCAGTAAGATCTTTATCAAGCTCACCATTAGCAATCGCTTTTTTCAAACGAGTCAACTCACTACTTGATTGGGTAAGGTCAATATAAATTGGGTCAAGCTGAGTGACGGTTGCTAATACGGTTGCTTGATTAGCACTTACCAAAGCACCTACGGTCACGTTCGATTTGCCAATTTGACCACTAATAGGTGATGAAACCTTACTATAGTTAAGATTGATCTGTGCGGTTTTAAGCTGCGCTTGAGCTGTTAATAAATCAGCCTGCGCGCCTTTATAACTTGCGTCTGCTTCATCAAAATCTTGTTGACTGACTGCTTTTATTGCTAGTAACTCAGCATAACGATCTGATTTAGCTTTTGCATTAGCAATGCTTGCTTGTGCCTTACTAATAGCAGCTTTA
Source organism: Pseudoalteromonas sp. SR41-8 (assembly GCF_014163915.1). NCBI lineage: Bacteria > Pseudomonadati > Pseudomonadota > Gammaproteobacteria > Alteromonadales > Pseudoalteromonadaceae > Pseudoalteromonas > Pseudoalteromonas sp. SR41-8. The sequence goes on along the minus strand of NZ_JACJEE010000001.1, from coordinate 336,973 downwards.
CTACTTGCTACTTGCGCATCGAATGTAGCTGGGTCGATTTGATATAAAGCCTGACCTTTTTTGACTTCAGCACCTTGAGTGAATAAACGTGATTGAATGATACCGCTTACCTGAGGACGAATTTGCGCCACTTGAGACGCAGTTACTCGCCCTGGAAGCTCCTTAGTAAGTGTTAATGGTTGGCTTTTTAATGTAATTACGCCAACAGGAGCTGGCTGCGCAGCAGGCGCATTCGCCTGCTGAGTTTGATCGCAACCGGATAAAGCAACTGCACTTGCCAAAGCGGTGACAGTAAAAAGAACGACGCGAGAACGCTGCATGTTAACTACCCTTAATTTAGAATGAACGATCATTCTAAATTAAATTATTACATTTTCCAATGTTAATTGAGAATTATTTTTAAAAGATCTAAGAGCATGTAAAGTGATGTAAAAAGACTTGACGGTGAGCTAAAAAACAGACCAACTCGATTGCTAATTGCAGGTACAAAAAGAGTTAATTTTATCTTTAATGAGCATAACAATGCAGCTGCAGTAAATATTAAAAATAGTCATTTTGTACGTCTGGAACGAAAAGCGACACAGCAAGCAGATGTTCAATCATCGGTTGTGAGATTTGAGGGGAAATGGGTAGCTAATATATCCAAATTGGTGTTGTTGACAATTTAACACATTACTTTGTCATTTAAAGAAGAGCTACTGTGAGTAACAGTAGCTCTACATCAAAGCATCATTGAATCGTCGTAATATTAACGCTAAGTCGTTCAATTGCACAGCCATAACTGCTTGGACTTATTCTCTGATACTGGGTATTTTTGCTGGCATTTAAAGTCACTATAAACTCATCTTGCTGACCTACCGCTGACTGCTCATTAGTTAAACACATTGCCTGAGTAAGCGAGCGCAATTTAGCATCGGTGAGTATGTTATTGAAACGCTGCATTGGCAAAGGTGGTATTTTGATTGCAGGCAAAGCACTGTCTATAGTACGTTGGCTTAATTGGTACCCTTGGGGTGTTACATCTATAATCGCACCAGCTGGCCAAAATGAATAATCAAAACTGTATTTATCTTTGCCCTTATTTAAATGCACTACCCCATGCTTACCTAACACTGTCACAATCGTACTCAGTTGTGATTTTATGATCACCAAGGCTGTCGTTTCATCAACACCAAAGCCATACTGTTGCCCTGTTTTTGCAAGCAATGTCGCTAAACGCACAGTGCGATTTCGCTCACTAAAATGGGTGTCAACTATACCTGCACTAAAGCTGCCCAGCCCACCATTAGTTTGATAGGTTAATGTATCTGCGCTTAGCCCTTGATTACAATCATCTTCACAACGTTCACTCGGTGCAGAAACTGCGTGCGCACCATCGCGCAATGCAGCTAAACTAGTGCCATTAGTGATCATCGCAACACTACCAAACTGGTTACTGCCACCACTTTGAATCGCTGTGCCTGCACTTGTACCTACCAATAGCGGACGTGAACGTATAGCATCGGTCCATGGATAAGGCTTGCCCGTACCATCAAATAACACTTTTCGAGTTAAACTTTGATCGCCACCGTTGAGCATAATACCTGTTGCAGATTCGATTTTTGCAACTAAATTATCAACACCCGCGTCGCATAGTTGTTGCTCAGCTTGAATACGGTCAGGATAGATTTTGTGGCGATTAAACACCTGCATGTTTTGCTGGCGAAATTGCGCTAGCTTTTCACATTGCCCAGTTGTGATTGCTTGCGCTAATGCCGGAGTTAATGCCAGCCATGAACTTTTAATACGATCAAAATCCAGTAAGCCTTCGTAAAAGTCAGCCGATTCATAAGGGTCGCGACTCGATGCTGTGATAGCTAATAAGCTCGGCTGTTTACTATTTACTTTAGCTGTTGCAGAAATAAAATTAACTATATCATTAGCAGCCGGCTCATTATTTTGTTTACTTTGCACCGTTTCTTTTATGCGCTGGCCTTTAGCATCAACAACCGCCACTTCCAGCATATCAGTGACAAAGTTATATTCTCGATCAGTTAAATTATTGAGCGAGCGGCTATCTAAATCCCGCCAAGCCCATAGCAAAGACCCTTTATCGATAAGATTAGGCTGTTGCTTGGCAATTTTTGATAAAACCCGCAAGGTTTCATTGCGGTTATTAGTACTATCATCAGGCCATTGGCTTTTTATTTCTTTTAGTGCTTTGCCCGTCAATTGAAATTGATTCGCTTTTTTTCCTATTAATGATGTTTTTTCAATGCAATTTTTAGGACTTAAACTTGAACAAGTCGTTAATGCGCCACCAATTAACAGCAAGGTTTGCTCAGTTTGATTTGCAGATATATTCGTCGAAAAAGCGGTCATTATCAGTGTAAAAGCAGCAAAAAAACCACATTTAGGGCTCTTTGCAAGATGTTCCCGAAAGTTTTCCATAATGTTATACTCATGTAAAAAATGATAAAAAATAGCTTGCAGTAAAACTTTATGCTTGCTATAAAAATAAGGAACTTTTAAATCGCGAGTAAGCTAGCACCCAAATACTAGCTTTGTCAAAAACCTTTTGGATTGGAATTATGTTTAAAAACGCAACATCGCTGTGTACATATTTCTACTCTCCTCACTACCTTTCGGAGTGGTTTGACGAGTAGCCACTACCTCACATTCTCTGTGAGGGGCTAACTGTGTCTATCGATCACGGCCCTGTCTAAATAATCAAAAAATAAGCACTGTGCAGTACACCTGTGCTTAAAATAAAGACAAAGGTAAACTAATATGTTTCGTCAATTAACAATTGCAACGGCAATAAGCGCAGTGCTTTGCCCAACTTTTTTGTATGCGCAAGAAAACACTAAAGCTGAAAACATTGAACGAGTAGAAGTCACCGGATCACGTTTAAAAGGCGTCGATCTTGAAGGAACGATTCCACTAACGGTATTAGACCAAGATGCCATCAAACGCTCTGGCGCCAACACGATTCACGAATTACTAAAGGATTTATCCGTGTTCAAAGGTGGTAGCGGCACTTTTTCCACTTCAGAAAGCGGTGGCACGTCCACTTCAACACCTGCGGGACAATCTGCAGCAAGCCTACGTGGCATGGGCCCATCAGCCACATTAACACTGATTAATGGTCGTCGTGTTGCGCCCAGTTCATTTGCCGCTGGCACGGAAAACTTTGTCGATGTGAACTCAATTCCACTTGCAGCTATCGAGCGCATTGATATTCTTGCAACCGGTGCATCAGCGGTTTACGGTGCAGATGCCGTAGCAGGTGTAATTAACTATATTTTAAAAGATGACTTTGAAGGCGCTGAAGTAAACGCATCCTACGCAAACAGCTTTAACAGTCATGATGAAGGTAAAAAACAACTTAACCTAGTATACGGTACAAAAATTGGTGAGAGTAACTTAACGGTTTTTGCCGATATTTTTGACCGTAACGCATTTAAAGCAACCGATCGAGATTTCACTGCATCATCACCACTGATGAATAGTTATTCGTACTTACCAAAACTTGAAAACGCGCCAAATATTTATTATTACAGCTCGCGGGACGGGAATGAATTGCCAGCGCCAAATTGCCAGACTGAATTAGTTACAACTGAATTTGGTGAAGACATTTGTGCCTATTACCCAAATCAAGACGATTATCTGGATACGCCATTTGAGAGTCTATCGACTGGCTTTATGTTCAATAGCAGCTTAGGCGGTGTTGATTGGCATACTGACTTTTTCTATAGCCAAACAAAGGCAAAAGCGTACTCGTCACCCTCACCGATTAATCAAATAAATGATGAAGATGGCCCTTTCATTTTAGAAGATGCGCTGTTCATTTATGATAATGCAGATGGCAGTAATGATTTGATGGATCAGTTGTATATTGACCCATTTGATACGCAAGCTGGCCGCGAAGTTTATGGCTTTGGCTTTGATGCGCGTTTTAATGCCCCACGTACTGTCGAAGTAGAAACTAAAAACTTCCGCTTAGTGAGTAGCCTTGCAGGTGACGTTGGTGACTGGAGCTGGGAGTCAGGCGTGACCTTTTCTCGCTCAAGCTCTGAGCAAGAAGCCATTGATGGTGTTTACAATCGCTATCAATTTCATGCTGCTATTACTGGTGAGCTATGCTCAGACGGTACATTAGCAAGCTACGACGGCACGAGCCTTAACTGTGTATCTGGCGATTTACTGCCATTTTATAATCCATTTGTGCAAGGCGATGCCGCCAACGATGCGGTTTTAGCAACGGCACAGGCACGTCCAACACGCAGTGGCGAAAGCACCGTATACGGCTGGGATGCAAACTTTAACGGTGAGCTATTCACCTTTAATGATTTACCCGCTTATGCATCATTTGGAGTTGAAGCTCGCCGTGAAGAATTAACTGACATTCCATCACTTGACTCGCAAGCACGCCCTGAAAACCGCTACTTAGTGGATGTATTTGGTTTTGGCTCGAGCTTATCAGAGGCTGATCGCACTCAATACGCGGCGTTCGCAGAAATAAGTGTATCATTGACCGATCAAGTTGAGCTACAGGCGGCAGGACGTTACGATCATTATGACGATTTTGGCGGCACCTTTAATCCAAAAATAGGCTTAAGCTATCGTCCTAACGACTCGTTAGTGTTACGTGGCTCATGGTCTACGTCATTCCGTGCCCCTTCTCTTACGCAAGCTGGTGTTAAATTAAGAACCACTCAATCAACCTTCGATTGCGGTGCTAACCAAGCAGTATCTGATCTTTATTGTATGGGCCAAGGAACAGAGGTAAGTGTTAACTCACTCGAGCTTGGAAATAAAAATCTTAAAGCAGAAGAATCAGAAGCTATTAGTGTTGGTTTTGCTTGGAGCCCAAGCGCTGATACTAACCTAACCGTTGATTACTGGCAGTTTGATCACGAAGAAGTGATTGATACTAATATGACTGCGGTGCTAGATCGTGCCATTACTGATGCATCACTGCGCCATTGCGGTATTGTCCCAGAAGGTCAACAAGGTATTTCTTACGATAATAGGTTATGTGGTGTCTATGACAATAGTGGTTTAAGTATCGAGCAAGATGGTGCCAATCTAAATGAAATTTTAGATAACTATATTACCGAGTTTAACCCACGTGATGATGAGCTATTTTTACCATTATTTCGTGACCATGTTATCCCACTTGAAAATACCGGCACACAAACATTAGCAGGGATTGATATTAAGTTTGATCACCGTTTTAGGCTTTCAGGTGGCGATTTAACTTTTGCATTTGATGGCACGCACTATCTTGAATTTGAGCGCAGTAAACCAGGGTCTGATGCAATTGAAAAGTTAGTTGGCACGTATCGCTACCCTGAAAACATCGGTCGCATGTCAATCGATTGGGAAGCTCAAAGCTACTACCTAAACCTTGGCGCAAATTATACCAGCAGCTATGATGATGACATTGAAGGACTTAGAGGCCGTGAAATTGATGAACTGGAAAGTTTAGGTAAACTTGACTCACAAGGTAATCATCAAGTTGACGATTGGCTCGTATGGGATTTATCTGCAGGTTACTACGTAAATAAAGCCCTTACCTTAAGAGCGCGCATTGATAATATTTTTGACAAAGAGCCGCCACAGCTATACGGCTCAAGTCGTGGTTTTGATTCTATAAACCATAATGCTTATGGCGCGCGTTATACATTTAGTGTCAGCTATCGTTTCTAAAAATTATACGCGCAGCACTAGTCGCTGTGCGTAACACCATCCAAATTGTACTAAGTGGCTTTGCTTTGTAGAGTAGGGTCACTTATTCAAATAAACTTCGTGTTAAAATAAGCAGGTGTGCGGCTTAGTCTAAGCAACCTATTTCTTTGCGAAAAGTGAAATTATGAAAAACAAACAATTTACTATGCCTGATGCAAGTATCATCTTGTTATCAGTTGCATTAATTGCCTACTTGGCAACCTTGTTTATTACTCCTGGGATGTTTAACGCCCAAAAAGATAGCCACAGTGTTGAACTTTCTCAATACCAAACAGTGGCTGTAAGCGAGCAAACGCCGCTGTTTGCTGAAGGCGGTGAAATTGGCCTGGCAAATGTGTTGTTTGAAGGTTTAGTATCGGGTGACAAGTACGGCGCAACCATCGGTGTCATGGCATTTATATTAATTACCGGCGGCGCGTTCGGTATCATTATGAAAACAGGCGCAATTAATAACGGTATTATGGCGCTTATCAATAAAACTCAGCGAGTTGAATGGCTGTTTCTACCATTATTATTTGTGTTATTTTCGTTAGGTGGCGCAGTATTTGGTATGGGCGAAGAAGCCATTGCTTTTTGTATTGTCTTACTACCGATCATGAAACAGCTCGGCTATGATGCCAAAGTAACGGTTTTAACTACGTATGTTGCCACACAAATTGGCTTTGCAACGTCTTGGATGAATCCTTTTAGTATTGCAATTGCACAATCTATTGCTGAAATACCAGTTTTTTCTGGTGCTGGCTTTAGAATGATCGCATGGGTTGTGTTTACACTATTTGGTTTATTTTTTACTATACGTTATGCCAACTCGATCAGAACCATTAACACCGCGCAAAGCGACTCCCATACTGATATAAAATTAGATACCGCCGATAAACTTATCTTGATTACTTTTATAACGGGTATTACTTGGGTTGTGTGGGGTGTGATGGCGCGCCAATACTATATTCCAGAGCTCGCAGCACAGTTTTTTTGTATTGGTGTGATCAGTGCTTTTATAGCCAGTATTTTTAATAAACAAACAGCCAACCAAAGTGCAGATGCATTTAAACATGGTGCACAAGAATTGTTGCCCGCAGCTATGTTAGTCGCTCTTGCCAAAGGGGTGGTATTATTACTTGGCGGCAGTGATTTAAATGCACCGTCAACCTTAAATACATTACTTTATCATAGTGCTAGTAGTATCGCTGCGGTACCAGACTTTGTTGCGGCATGGGGAATGTTATTATTTCAAAGTGTGTTTAACTTTTTTGTTTCTTCAGGGTCCGGCCAAGCCGCTATCACTATGCCACTGATGTCTCCATTAGGCGATTTACTCAATGTCTCACGACAAATTGTGGTATTAGCTTTTCAGTTTGGCGATGGCTTAACGAATATATTCATTCCAACCTCAGCCAGCTTGATCGGTTGCTTAGGTATTGTAAAGCTTGATTGGAGCGAATGGGCAGCCTTTATTTGGCGTTTCACTTTAGCATTATTTACTTTAGCAAGCGGCTTCATATTTCTTGCTTATTTTATCAATTATCAATAAAAAGACTTCACTATGTTGACATTAATTCGAGGTGCAAACCTTTATACTCCAAGCCCTCAAGGGCAGATGGATGTACTCATCGCTGGTTCTAAAGTGATTGATTTTCGAACCGAGATCAAACTAGAAAGTAATACCGAAGTAAAGATTATCGATGGCCGAGGAAACATTCTAGTACCAGGCTTTGTTGACTCTCTGGTCCATATTACAGGCGGTGGCGGCGAAGCAGGTTTTACTAGTCGAACGCCAGAAATGAACTTAACTGATGCCACCTTAGCAGGTATTACAACCGTTATTGCAGCGCTGGGCACTGACTCAAGCAGTCGCACACTAACCAACTTAGTTGCTAAAGCGAAAGGCTTAAAAGAGCTTGGTCTTAATGTATTTTGCCATACTGGCTCTTATCACTTACCCGCTAAAACACTGACGGGTAGTATTACAAATGACCTAATGTATATTGACGAGTTTATTGGCGTAGGCGAAGTGGCGATTTCAGATCACCGTAGCAGCCAACCCACCGTTCAACAACTCGCAGAGCTGGCAGCAGAAGCAAAAGTCGCCGGCATGCTAAGCGCAAAAAAAGGCACCGTGAGCATTCATGTCGGCCCCGTTAATAGTCACTTAGCGATTCTGCATGAGGTTGATAAAAATACTGATATTTCATTGAGTCAGTTTTATCCAACACACATGAATAGAAATAAAGCGCTGCTTGACGCTGGGATTTTATTTTGTGAAGCCGGCGGTACAATTGATTTTACCACCAGCACAACTGAGTATGATCTTGCCCATGGCGAATATGCTGCCGCGCAAGCGTTAGCTTACTGTTTAACACACAATGTTAAGCCAACACAATTGACTATGAGTTCAGATGGCCATGCCAGCCTGCCAATATTTGACGAGCAATTTAATTTGCTCGGGCTTGAAATTGGTAAAGAAGCATCTCTGTTAGGTGCTTTCCAACAAGCTATACGTCAATATGAGGTGAGTATAGAGCACGCATTAATGGCCATAACCACTAATCCCGCTAATGTACTGGGGATTAAAAAAGGCACTATTAGCAAAGGCTCAGACGCCGACTTAGTTTTACTTGATAGCAACACTTTAGCGCCACAACATGTATGGAGTAATGGCATTCATATGGTTGAGCACGGCTTTGCAATAATAAAAGGCGCTTTTGAATAAATAATGAGGCGCATAGCGCCTCACGTTTATTATAAGGCTGGTTCTACCGGTAGTATTTTAGACACCAATAACTGTTCAACTCGGATCCCTTCAACATCCACAACTTCAAATTTAAAACCTGCGTATTGAATATATTCTGCTCGTTTAGGAATTCGCTTCATGGTATAAATTAAAAATCCGGCAACAGTTTCATAATGCATTTGATCTGGAAATTCATCCACACCGAGCACTTTTGCCAACTCAACGGCTGGGGTTAAACCATCAACTAACCATGAATTTGCATCACGTGCGATAATTAATTCATCACCATTATGGGTGATCAAATCTCCCATAAAGCCTTTCATCAGATCTTTAACTGTCACAATTCCCACGACAAGTGCGTATTCATTTACCACCACAGCGAAGGGTTTTGCTGCGCCTTTAAAGGCATTTAATGCCTCTGACAAACTCAGTGTTTCTGGTAGATAAAAAATCTCTTTTTCGAGCATTTCGTCGTTAATATTCGCTGCATCGCCTTTGAGCACTTGGCGAAGAATATCTTTTGATTCAACTGAGCCAATTAATTTATCTAAATTGCCATTGCATACCAAAAAATGATTATGTGGATGATCAATGATTTTGCCCGAAATACCATCGCTGGCTTCGTTAATATCAAAGTAGACTATTTGATCTCTAGGTGACATTACACTCGATAAAAAGCGCGCTTCTAAATCAAATACATTACCAATTAAATCATATTCTTGTTGTTGTAAGCTACCATATTCTGCGCCTGCATCCATCATTGCGACTATGTCTTCGGTAGTTACAATGTCTTCACGCTCTGCCGGCACATTGAATAAGCGTAAAACAATATTAGTTACACCATTAAAAAACAATACCAACGGTGTTAATGCATACGTTACCCAACGCATAATCGTGACTACGCGAACCGCAACAGCCTCTGGCAGGATCATAGCTAAGCGTTTTGGTAATAAATCAGCAAATAAAATAAACAATGAAGTAATTGTCAAAAACGACAGTAAAAAGCTAATTTGCGCAAGTAACGGTCCTTGATAAAACAACACAAGTACACTTTCAACATAAGGTGAAAGCGCTTGTTCGCCCACTATACCGCCTAAAATAGCAATTGCATTAAGGGCAATTTGGATCATGGCAAAAAAAGCACCGGGTTGCTCTTGCAGCTTTAATACTGCAGCCGCTTTAGCATTGCCTTCGTCAGCCATGACTCTTAATTTAATTTTACGTGATGCTGCGATGGCGATTTCCGACATAGCAAATAACGCACTGATCAAGATTAATAAACCAATCCCGATTAAGTCACCCATTTATAACTCCAAAAATAAGCGCTTTTATAAGCAAAAGCAGCTGGATTATAACCCCTTTTAAAGGTTGGGCAATTTAAATTTAATTAATATTAAAAGTAATTAAATATCAGTACATTACTAACAATAAAAGCTTACTGATACGCGTTGAATGCGTTGCTGAGTTTGGTTTGAGTTGGCTTATCTAGCGCTTTGTTACAAGCAAAATACAGTGCTGGTTGCGTGATCTTGAGTCTTAAAATTGGTGTTAACTTGTCAGTAACCTGCCTTTTAGACTGTTCAAATTTAACGCGTTGTTCAGGTAATACGACGATATCGATAGTGCTTTGACGGCTTTGAACTATTTTAAAAATATTATCAAAACTATTCATCAGCATTAGATTTACACCTTCTTCAAAGCCCTGTGATAATAAAAAGTGATGGCTGTAATTATCTTTTAATACCGCAATTCGGTATTGCTTTGCTTGCTCTAGGGAATCGATAACGATGCTTTTCGAATTCAAAGCATAAAGATAAGTGTTCAACTGTGCTAATTCTGCAATCCAAATAAATTGCTTTTCACGAGAAGTTGAGCGCGCCATAGAAAAAATGCACGTTTGCGGATCGCGCAGTACCATATTAAATGCAGTACTCCAACTATGCACTGAAATTGTATAATCGAGTGTTGAAGAAGCTAACACCATTTGAACTTTATCAGCGATATAGCCAACAAGCTGTTCATTTTCATCAATATATTGAGCAGGCGGAAAGTTTTCTGTAACTATGTTTAATTTAGCTACAGTTTGACTACTTAAGATTATTAATAAAAAATAACACCACTTAGCCACTCTTACCCCACCGATTATTATTTTAAGCCTCTCTTGATGTAAATTAAATATAACGGCAAATAGCTGATTTGTGAATTAAAAAAGCAGCATGCCTCAGCATGCTGCTTATACTAACTGTTATTGACTATGCGCGGTTCATGGCATTAATTAAAAATGCTGAAATTTTTGCACCTTCTCTAAGCGTTGTATCTGAACTCGATTGACCAATCAGTGAACTGTCAGTAAATGGGGCAATTTCCATCATATCAGCGCCAGTGATCGGAAATTCATCAGCCAAAGCAACCAAGATATCCAAAGCATGCTGCGGCGTTAAACCGTTCCCTTCGGGTGTGCCTGTTGCTGATGCAAACTCTTCATCGAGGGCGTCAATATCAAAGCTGACGTAGAGTTCATCAACATTATCAGCTTTAAGCTGAGCAATTACTTCTGCGGCAATTGCCGGCGCGCCTCGTTCGATGATCTCATGGGCCCAATGTTGTTTAACGCCAAAGGTAGATTCCCAGTGTTCTTTTGGCTTACCGCTTGAACGAATACCAAATTGGATCAGATGATGTGGTGCAGGTAAAAACTCTAAAATATGCGTGCACCACGAGCCAAAACATAAATCGATACCTAAACGCTCAACGAGTAAATCGGTATGCGCATCAAAGTGAATAATCGCAGTGCGTTTACCTTGCGCACGCTTTGCCTTCAAATACGCTTTAGTTAACGGGTAACTAATTGAATGATCACCACCAATACCAAAAATGCCTTTATCAGTAAACGTTGCATAAAAGCTATCGCATACATCTTCAGTGATAGACAACGGGCTGACATAATACTCACTGCTTGGATTATCATATAATGCCTGTTGGCAATTACTGATAGTCGCGTCGTTTAAATATTTATCATGCAATAAATGTGGAATAACCCTTACATCACCTAAATCAAACGACTTTGCCTGAGGCTGCTGATCAATCAATGCTGAACGTAAAAACAACGGCCCCCAGTTGGCGCCGCGTAAAATGCCACCACCACAGTCAGAGCTAATGCCTAAAGTCACCGCTTTATGCTCACTTTGACTAAGTGTATCGAGTGATGCACGCCATAGCGTATCGACATTATCTTCTTGCCCATACAGTTTCATACGCAGCGCCGCTTTTCGTTCTTTTGCAGTATTAACCGTAAAAACGCCATCGCCCGGCGGACATAAACAGTGCTCAACTTTACTTTTAAATGTGTGCCATTGTGTGCTCATTGCAATTCCTTACTGTGTGCTTTTGCGTAGTTATGCAAAAGAGCGTTGTTGAAAATAAAATTAATAAAAGATTCACGCGCCGATTTTCACTCGCAATTTTATTACTCTCGCCGCTTTAGCTACATTTTAAATAACTATATAAATCTCTATAATAACAATTGGTTATACTTATTCTTCCAACAACGTATAAACTAAAATAGAGTGCCTAGTAGGATTGATATAGTGTCTATGAATACAAGTCAACTACCGGCGATGACACAAATTAAAGTCAGTTGCTTGAATATTCAAAGAGAATGAATAAATTTGATAACGGACATCCGTCCTGTACAAGGCAATGCATTGTAGTAATTATGCTAAATTGACAACAACTCTTTATAAATTAGCGTTATTAACTGACGTTAGAACAAAAGTTATAAATAAGGCCCCGCTATGGAAAAGGTATTTCACTTAGGACTCACCCGCGACGATCTACACGGTGCAAAACTTGCAATTGTACCGGGCGATCCAGATCGTGCAGCACGTATTTCAACTTTTCTCGAAAACCCAACTTGCCTCGTCCAAACCCGAGAATTTCATGCTTACTTAGGTCAACTTAACGGTAACTCTGTGGTTATTTGCTCAACCGGTATTGGTGGTCCTTCAACCTCCATTGCAGTAGAAGAGCTGGCGCAATTGGGAGTTGAAACATTCTTACGAATTGGCACAACTGGCGCTATTCAACCTCATATTAATGAAGGTGATATTTTAATCAGCCAAGCATCTGTGCGTTTAGATGGTGCGAGCCAACATTTTGCGCCATTGAACTACCCTGCGGTGTCTGACTTTTTCGCCACACAAGCGATGGTAAATGCGTGCGGTAATTTAGGCATTGATTTTCATATTGGTATTACTGCATCAAGCGATACTTTTTACCCAGGTCAAGAACGTTACGACACTTACTCGGGTTATGTACCAAAAGCATTTCAAGGTAGCTGTGAAGAATGGCAAAAGCTGGGCGTGATGAACTATGAAATGGAATCAGCAACCTTATTTACAATGTGTGCAGCACTGGGGCTAAAAGCAGCCTGTGTAGCTGGTGTGTTGGTTAATCGTACTCGCCAAGAAATCCCCAATGTAGATCACGGCGAGATTGAGAAAAAATCAGTCGCCGTGGTACTAGAAGCCGCTAAATTGCTGTTGGCTTAATATTTAAACTTATACTTTGTAGTACTGGCAATTCGGTGTAACTTGCCAGTACTGCTTGACTGACACTCAACTGATTTCCCTTGCCCTGCGTTTGTAGTAACTCAATCCCTTTGACAACATCTTTAGTCATTGCCAAACCGGCTAAATGCAATTGACTCACCGCACTTTGCAGTGGTGATAAGCTCGGGCTATACGCGGCATTTTCCGCATAACAACCATAAAAATTGCCATTTTCGAAAGTACTAATTTTCACTGCGCTGTAATTTTCAGAGTAAGGTACATATGCAGCCAACGCATAACTTAGCAACGTTTTATCCAGTTCATCAGTTACAACAAATTCATGCTGTTGTGGAGCAGGGTTAAACAAACTATAAGAATTACCTAAATCTTGCGGGCCAAATGAGTGAGGGAGCAAATCAGCCAGCTTGAATTGCTGCTGCGGTAATAAAATATCAAAGCTCTGCGCATCAGCCAACTCATTCATAAATTGACGACAATAACCACATGGCGCATCACTGATAGCAATTTTAGCTATTTTTTTCGCGCCATTGAGCCAAGCGTTGTTAATTGCCGATTGCTCAGCATGAACCACTAAGCTTAATGCTTGTTGTGCAAATTCAACATTCGCCCCAAAATAAAAATGTTGCTCACCATGTTTATCGTAGCCAACTACAATTGCCCCAACAAAAAAATGTGAAATAGGCACAACTGCAAATTTTGCAGCAATAGGTAAACAGGCACGCAGTATAACCTCGACAGGTTGCTTATATTGCGCGCACAAAGCTGTAATATCAGCGGTATTTAAAATACCCTTGTGCTGTTTTACGTGAAGATATAACTGCTGCTGTTGTTTTTCACTGAAGCTAAAAACGCAGCTAGTTTGAGTACTTACTGTAGGCGTTAATGAAGACATAGACTAGTTTTATGATTTAATGGCTAACTAGTTTAGAAGGTTCAACGCTTAAATGCTAGGTTGATTTACTAACCAATTTTTCGCGCTGTTAAAACAATCAAAGTTTTCTGCCTTTATATCAAAGCGTTGTGCTTTTTGCAAAAACAAATCGTGCATAAAACCATCAAAACTAACGACGCGAGCAATAAAGCAACTAGCTAACCACTGAGATACTGCTGGCATAATAGTCAGCAGTTCACTTGCCGGAAATTTATGCGTTAATTCAGACACATCAACGAGTAACTTATTACTGCCGTAAATAGATACGTACTGCTGCGCGATTTGATAAAAGTTCATCACATCCTGTGCACTTGCCGTCCCTCTTAGCGTCATCATTATTAATGACGTAGATGCATCATACGTGATGCAAGTAGACACATTTGACATATTACTACTCAATTATTAATACACTTACCATTATGGCAAAACAGCCGACATTCTAGATAAAAAAAACAGACAGTCAATATCTAGTAGCAAATCAGGTCTGACCAGAGCGTTAATACAGAATAAAGGATGGTTTTTTTTGCTAAAATGATACCAAAAAATACCTTGTTGTAACTAAGTTATAACCTGAAACAGCTTAACGATAGGAAGTAACTGTATTCAATACATCTAAGCTGAACTAAGATTAAATAAGATGTTTAATGCGGATAAATATAACTTACTTGGTAATATATGCGCCGAACCTTACCAGCACAGCGCACTGTTAGTGCTCAATTAACTAATTAATGGACCTCTCGCTGCTAAACACAGCAAAGAAGTCCACACTTAATTATTGGATAATCAACCGGTATTACGCATACCTGCGGCAATCCCAGTCATAGTAATCATTAACGCGTTATCAATGTCACCAGAGCTGCCTTCTGCCGCTTCGCGCGAACGTTTTAACAACTCAACTTGAAGCACATTCAATGGATCCGTATACGGGTTACGCAAACCAATAGACTCTTTTATCCAAGGTTGATCGGCAAGCAAACTTTGCTGTGGGCTTAACGATTGTACCAGTGAAATGGCCTGCTTGAGCTCTTTACGCAGTTTTTCACCAAGTGGTTTGTATTGCTCTTCAACTAAAGCGTCGTCGTAATGCGCACTTAACCAACAGTCCGCTTTACTGAATACCATTTCAAGCATTTCTAGACGGGCTCTGAAAAACGGCCAGCGTTGACTCATTTCATTAAGGGTATCTATGCCATGTTTTTCAAGTGCAGCTTGTAAACCAGTTAGTGCCCCAAGCCATGCTGGTAGCATTAAGCGATTTTGACTCCAAGCAAAAATCCACGGGATAGCTCGCAGGCTTTCAACACCACCATTGGGATTACGCTTTGCTGGACGCGAACCAAGCGGTAATTTTGATAGTTCCTGCTCTGGTGTTGCCATTCTAAAGTACGGCACAAAGTCTTCATCAAAACGCACTACATTACGGTAATGCTCACATGACTTTTCACTGATCAACGCCATTACATCACGCCATTCATCTTTTGGCTCTGGTGGTGGTAACAAATTACTTTCAAGCACAGCACCGGCATAGATGTTTAGACTTTCCAGCGCCACGTTAGGTAGGCCAAACTTAAAGCGGATCATCTCCCCTTGTTCGGTAACACGCAGGCCACCTTTGAGTGAACCTGGTGGCTGTGAACGTAAGGCTTGTGCAGCAGGTGCGCCACCACGACCAACAGTACCACCACGGCCATGGAATAATACCAGCTCAATACCACGTTGCTCTGCCAATTGTACAAGCTTATCCATTGCCTCGTATTGCGCCCATCCGGCAGCCATCATGCCAGCATCTTTGGCTGAATCTGAGTAACCAATCATGACATTCTGTATGCCCTCAGCTTGGCCTCGATACCAGTTATTATCAAGCAATTGAGTAATAACATCGCTGCCTGCATTTAAGTCATCTAAGGTTTCAAATAATGGCGCAACAGGCAGTTTAAAACTACAACCACTTTCTTTTAATAGCAGTTGTACTGCTAATACATCAGAGGCTGTGCGTGCCATTGAAATAATATATAAACCAAACGTCGACGCATCTTGCTTGGCGATTACATCAAAGGTGTCGAGGACTTCTTTTACATCAGCGCTTGGTTGCCAATGTTTAGGAATAAGCGGGCGACGAGAGTTAAGCTCGGCTAATAAAAATGCCTGCTTATCTTCTTCTTGCCATTGGTCGTAATCACCTAAACCTAAATAACGAGTGAGCTCTGAAAATACCTGACTGTGGCGTGATGAGTCTTGGCGCACATCAAGTTTAGCTAAACGAATACCAAAGCTATTAATACGACGTAACACATCTAATAATAAGCCATTGGCTACCACCGCAATGTTACTCTTAAGCAAAGAACGGTAGCATGCCTCAAGCGGCTGCTTTAACTGCTCAATGTCAGTAACGATGTCTTGTGCATCGGTGCGCTTATTCATAATTTTAGCGCCAAGATGAGCAACGGTTTCACTCACTTGCGCTTTGAGTACTTTTAATACCGCACGATACGGTTCAAAATCTTGTCCAGCGAGCTCGACTAGCTCATCACTGGCTTGTGACATAGAAAGCTCAGTGCTTAAAGTGTCGATATCGCGACTGTATAAATCAAGTGCCATCCAGCGCCCATGATCCAGCACTTGCTGCGTCACTAATGCTGTTACAAATGGATTGCCATCGCGATCGCCCCCCATCCATGAGGTAAATTCAACGGGGCTGTAATCGTTTGGTAACTCTAAATCAAGGTGCTCTTTTACTTCTTTATTAAAGTCTCGTAAAAAACGCGGAACGGCGTGCCAAAGGCTATTTTCGATAACTGCAAAACCCCATTTCGCTTCATCAATTGGGGTTGGACGTGAACGACGGATGTCGTCTGTATGCCATGCTTGGCTGATCAACTGTGCGATACGGTTTAATATATTTTCACGCTCATAAGGCAGGTTATCGGTACGCTCAAGAGCTGCTAAACAATCACTTAATTCAACGTGTTTGTTAATAATTGTACGGCGAGTTACTTCAGTTGGGTGTGCAGTTAAAACTAAATTGATATGCAGTTTAGCTAAACTTTCTGCGATTTCATTGGGATTTATTTTACCCTGCTGTGCGTGGCTAGCTAATGCTTTTAAAGTTTGTGTTAACGGGCTTAGCTGACAAAAACCCACGTCATTAAAACGAGAAATAGTATGAAACTGCTCTGCAACATTGGCTAGATTCAAAAAGTGATTAAAAGCACGTGCCACTGGCAGTAACTCTTCATCGGTTAAAGCATGCAGAACATTAATTAAGGTATGGCGGTCTTGCTCGTTTCCTGTGCGGGATGACTTAGCTAAAGCTCGAATTTCTTCTACTTTATCTAAAATCGCTTGTCCTTGGGCGTCTTTGATTGTTTGGCCTAATAATTGCCCCAATAAATTAACGTTCCCACGCAAGGCGGCATATTGTTCACTCATTCCTGATACTCCATTGTTGATGTTTATACCATAAAGGTACTAATAATAAGCCGTGTTCGATTTTTAAGTGTGGAGTGTAAAATGCGGTAAAAAATCGACACTTTGCTTACCTTTATATTTGTAAGACTCTATTAATATCATCCAAATGGATAATTTAACAGATCCAAGGCTTATTCTATTTCGTAACAAGACATAATGAATCGATGAATTTTGAGTAACTATGATTATTTTTTACGATGGTAATTGCCCGCTTTGTGTTAAAGAAATGGATTCACTTAAGCGTGCTGACACACACAACAAAATAATACTCGAAGATATAAATAAAGATGATTTTGAGCAGCGCTTTATAAACATAAAACGCCACGATGCCATGGCGTTTTTGCATGGCCAGCGTGATAACGGTGAAATGATTTACGGATTAGATGTCACATTTGAAGCATGGCAAACGGTTGGCCGTCATTCATGGCTAAAGCTGCTACAATTACCCATAATACGCTTTATTGCCGATTTAGGTTATCGCCTGTTTGCTAAGTACCGCAGACAGATCACACGCATTTTCTGTCAATCAAGTTGTGGGATAAAATAATGACTAACGCTTATATTATCTTCGGTGCAAGAAGTGAAATTGCAAATGCGTATCTAAAAGAAATTGCCAAACACGATCCACAGGCTATGGTTTTTTGTGTAAGTCGCAGCTCTATTGACACATCCGCTGTCGGTATTGTTGTTGAGCAGTTTGTTTGTGACTATTCCAAAGCACGCTTAAGTGAATTAACAAACTTACTTAAAGAGCGCGCAATATACCCAACTCAGGTAGTTATTTTTAACGGCCAGCTACATTATGCGCAATCTTTGCCTGAAAAAAAACTCGACGATATCGATGAGCATTATTTCAATACCTTACTCAACACCAATACATTGACTCCTATTTTGTGCCTGCAAGCAATCGCGCCGCTACTTAGCCACAAAACACCTTGTACCATAACGGCCTTAAGTGCGCGAGTAGGTAGTATTACAGACAATAACTTAGGCGGCTGGTACAGCTACCGCGCCTCAAAAGCAGCACTTAATATGTTATTCAAAACAGCAGCTATTGAACTGCAACGACGCGCAAAACAAACACGTTTAATTCTTTTTCATCCGGGCACAACAGATACTAATTTATCTAAGCCGTTTCAAAAAAATGTACCCGCAGGTAAGCTCTTTACACCTGAGTTTGTAGCATCACAACTTTATACTCTTTTACAACAACCTGAACAGCTCACTGAGGTAGGTCAACCCGCCTACATTGATTGGCAAGGTGAGCACATACACTGGTAAGGATAAACCATGCACTTTACAACAGACGCCATTAGTCAGTTAGATAAACACTACCGTACGCATTTAATAAACTCACTATCTGGTTTTAAAAGTGCCAACTTAATTGGTACTCAAGATAGTGCAGGCAACACCAACTTAGCAATTGTAAGTTCGGTTATTCACCTTGGCGCGCATCCACCGCTTGTAGGTATGATTATGCGCCCACATAGTGTACCTCGTCATACTTTCGAGAATATTTTAGCAACCGGTGTTTACACTATTAACCAAGTGAATAGCGAGATTGTGGAACAAGCTCACCAGACTTCTGCCCGTTACGATAAAAATGAATCTGAATTTGATGCTACAGGCCTTACAACCGAGTATCTGGCTAATTTTTCGGCTCCGTTTGTTGCTCAAAGCCGTTTAAAGTATGCAGTTAAATTTGTTGAGCATCAACACCTTGCCGTAAATGGCACTGAGTTAGTAATCGGTGAGATTATAGACTTACATGTTGAAGACTCAGCAATTTTAGAGGATGGTTTTATCGATTTAGAGTCAATCAACACCGTCACCATTAGCGGCTTAGATAGTTATCACAAAACACACGCTATAACGCGTCTACCCTATGCTAAAAAACCTCGTTAAATAGTGCAGCTGAGCTTTGAAAATGATTGTTAAGAGTGTCATATATACTTTGAATAATTAAATATCATACTTTGATACGGTTGTTAACACTGCGCTATGGAGTAAACCTCAGCAGCAAGTGCAACGTACTATATTGAAAGTCGCAACTACCTTACAATAGACTGTTTTGGTAATTGCGACCCACACTTAAAATATTATTTTAAACATTTCTAATGAGCAAGGATACATTGCATTACAACCTATAACTGTAGGCAGAACATTGGTTCCAAAACCACCATTATTGACCGCTTGTACGTAATAACCATTAATCGATTTAAGCGCGATGTTGTCACCATTTTGAATTAATGCACCAGGGTTATTTGGTAATTCTATAGTGAACGTTTCCCATATTGATGCCGCAGTTCGGTTTGCATTAAGTGCAGCCCCACCACCTTGCTCTGCCACAAAATAGTATCCTGATGTTGTTTGGATATGTATTTCATCACCACTTAGCAAATCACCGCCATTAATATCTATTAAATTAAATTGCTCCCATGGACCAATTGCAAGACGATTTGCATTCACTGTATCCCCCCCATTATTCTCAGCCACAACGTAATATTGGCCACCTGTTTCTAGGGAGATATTGTTTAATATAGTGGGGTTACATGGTAGCGTGGTAAAAGTGAGATCTTCACCTTGCAGTGTTGATCTGGGCGGTTTTGGATCACCATGAAACCGAAAATGATACTGCGTTCCACAATCTAAATTAGCTACTTGCGCACTCACAGGGCCATTAACTCCTGCGGGTGTGACTAAAACACTAAAGCCATAGTTTGTGGTTTCACCATAATCAATTATTTCACCACTTAAGCCAATAGTAGATGCCGAATAACCATTTAACTGCGCCGATGTTGTCGTAATATTGCTTGCAGGTTGTGTTGTGTACTGCGTACCAGCATGCGCAATCGATGCCGTACCAAGTAAAACCACAAATAAAAGTTTTGAAGTAATCATTGTCGAGTTCCTGTGACGTTTACGCTGCTAGGATTAACAGCCCTATAAGCGTAAACGTCGACATGAAATAAAACATTACACCTTATTACAAGTCGCATAATGATAAAAAACTTACATGACACCCACTTAAATCTAAATTCAGTAAAAAACTTACATGACACCCACTTAAATCTAAATTCAATACATAAACTTACATGACACCCATTTAAATCTAAATTCAGCAACTGATTCCAATTCAATCCCATTATAAAGTTGCAGTCCTATATAAAGTAAAAACTTATATGACACCCACTTAAATCTAAATTCAGCAACTTATTCCAATTCAAACCCATCATAAAGTTACAATCCTATATAAACTTACATGACACCCATTTAAATCTAAATTCAACAACTGATTCCAATTCAAACCCATCATAAAGTTGCAGTCCTATATAAAGTGACTAGTATTTTTATAGAAACACAACATTGGAGGTTTTATGGCAATCGCTCGAAAAAGACAAATTAGCCTAAGTGATACTCGCTACTATCACTGTATATCTCGTTGCGTAAGAAAAGCTTATTTATGTGGCATAGACAAGCATACGGGCCAATCGTATGAGCACCGCAGAGAATGGGTTGAAGATAAAATTATAATGCTCGCTTCAATATTTTGTATTGATGTATGCGCCTATGCTGTGATGAGTAATCATACACATATCATCCTTCATGTAGATAATAATAAAGCTAACCGCCTAAATGATAAAGCCATTGCTTTACGCTGGCACAAAGCATTTAAAGGTACTTTATTAACTCAACGCTTTGTGAAAAATGAGGTGCTCTCTACTGTCGAACTGCAATTAGTAAAGTCTAGCATTGGAGAATATCGTTCAAGGCTAATGGACATTAGCTGGTTTATGCGATCACTTAATGAGTACATTGCTCGCAAAGCTAATAAAGAAGATAATTGTAAAGGTAGATTTTGGGAGGGACGCTTTAAATCTCAAGCTTTACTTGATGAGTCAGCACTAGTGGCTTGTATGGCCTATGTCGATCTAAACCCAATCCGTGCTGGAACCGCTTCATCACCTGAAAACTCAAATTATACAAGTATTAAAAAACGTATTGCAGCAGCACAAAATGCCAAACAACCTAGGTCCTTATTTCGCTTTGCAGGTTTAACGACAAAACACACTGTAAATGGTTTGCCTTTTGAACTGAACTCTTACCTAAACCTTGTTGATAAAACAGGGCGCTGCATAAGAACAGATAAAACAGGTTATATAGATCATTCTTTGCCACCGCTACTAGAGCAACTAAACATATGCCCTGAAAACTGGCTAAAAATCACCAGTAAGTTTACTAAAGTCTTTCATGGTGCTGTTGGTAAACCAGATGCAATTGACCGGTATTGTAAACACCAACACTTTAAACGACGAAGTAACCTCAAAAATTGCGAAAAACTATTAGCGTAATACCATATAAAACAACTCTTTACTTTTTATCAGCTCAAGGCTGAAGCTTGTGCTGCCAGTTATTTGCTATACTCGCCCCAAAATGAACATTTACTATTCTGAGAAGAGTTTTTTAATATCATTAGACACATAAAAACTCATGTAACTGTATTGAACTTGGGTGTCATTTTAATTTTTAAAAGTAGTGGATGTCTTTTAAC